>JAZQMJ010000322.1:0-2118 GCA_045543435.1 Mailhella sp. | reverse complement strand
CGTCATCACCGGCGCAGAGCTGGTCGGGGTCCACGGCGCGGCCCACGAAGACTGTGGTCATCGTATGCTGGCGCATGTCGCGGGGCGGGTCGGAATAGACGCCGAGCACGCCGAGCAGTTCCACATCGAGGGAGGTCTCTTCCTTCATCTCGCGCACGGCGGCGTGCTCCACGGACTCGCCTTCTTCCACGAAGCCGCCGGGCAGGGCCATGCCGAGCGGTTCGTTCGCACGGCGCACGAGCACGATGCCGCGCTTCTCGTCATAGATGACCACGTCGGCAGTAGGCGTAGGATTGCTGTATTTCTTGACCAGGGTGCCACACTTGGGGCAGTAGGTAGGATTGTTCATATCTCGTCCTTTTCATTCAGGAAAAATGAGTGAGAACCCGGCTTCGGCGAGTTTGGCGAGGGGGAGGGCCCCTTCGCGCCGCACGAGCAGTCGGCGATTTCCCAGCGCTTCGACTATGGTGCTGGCCAGCCCTCCTCCGGGTACGGGACTGGGGGGAGGCGGAGCGAGAACGCCGTCGAGGCCGGGCCGCAGGAAGTCGAGGAGTTCAGGGTCGAGCTCTTCGGCCTTCGTCACGGGCGGCCGTCCGCTGATATTGGCAGAGCTGGAAACGATAGGAAAGCCGCAGGCCTCGGCCAGCGCGCGGGCCGCAGGATGCGAGCTTACGCGCAGGGCGATGCTCCCCGTGCCTCCGGTAAGGGCTTCGGGCAGGCCGGAGCGGGCCGGGAGGAGAAGGGTGAACGGCCCGGGCCAGAAGGCGGAGAGGTCGGCAAGGTCGCTGGAGAGCGAAGAGGCTGGAGCGGCCACGAGTTCCAGCTGTTCGGCCGAACCGAGGATGACAGGGAGCGGCATATCGGCCTTGCGCCGTTTGGCCTCGAAGATGCGAAGCACAGCGTCGGCCCTGTCCGCCCGGCAGCCGAGGCCGAAGAAGGTCTCGGTGGGATAGACCGCCAGACCGCCCTGCATCATGCCTCGGGCGGCTTCGGCTTCATCGGCAAAGAGCAGGGGAACGAGAGCTTCGGGCCGTTCTCCGTTGAGGTGGGGAGTCACGCTTGCCTCCGTGCGAAGCTGGGTTTATAGTGGGCGCATGAGTCTGAAACCATTACGCATCATAACTATAGGCAAGCCCCACGACTTCTGGAAGGAAGCCGGGGAGCATTATCTGGAACGCATAGCCCGTTTCCGCAAGGTGACGGAATCCATCATCAAGGACTCGGACCCGGCCCTGCCCACGGCGCGCCGCGTGGAGGAGGAAGGCAAGCGCATACTCGCCGCCCTCGGTCCGCAGGATATACCAGTCTGCCTCGATGAGAAAGGGCGTTCCATGACCTCCCGCGAATTTTCCCGCTTTTTGGACGGATTGTCCACCGATGGGACGCGCCGCCCCTGCTTCATCGTGGGCGGCCCCTTCGGCCTGCACGACTCCGTGCGCGGCAAAGCCAAACACCTCATCGCCTTCGGCCCGCAGACATTCCCGCACGAACTCGCCCGCGTGGTCCTGCTTGAACAGCTGTACCGCGCCGAAAGCCTGCTGAGGAACATGCCCTATCATCATGACTGATAACAGCGTGAATTGGGGCGAGGGAGGGAAGAAACCTTTCTGGAGAAAGGCGTTCTCCCCTCCCTCGCGCTCCCTCCCTTCTTCCAAAGACTTTTAATTAAGGAAAGGTGAGTTATGATGTAATCAGGCATGAAGTTCTGCCCGCATGACGCCCTGCAAAACAAAGATAAGTCAAGATTTAGTTTATTTATGCTGTAAACTAAAACTTGACTTTTTAATTTTTTAAGAGGATAAAAATTCCATCGGGCCTGAGCCCCAATCTCAAAACGCTGGTGGAACATGCTGGAATATCTTCGCATACGCGGCCTCGCGCTCATCGACGACATGGAGCTGGAATTCGGCTCCGGCATGAATGCCCTCACCGGCGAGACCGGCGCAGGCAAGAGCTTCATACTCAAAGCCATCAATTTCGTGCTTGGCGACAAGCTCACCACTGACATGGTGCGCCCCGGGCGGGACAAGGCCCAGGTGGAAGCCCTTTTCACGCGCCGCAATGCCGAAGGCGAAGAAGAGGAAGTGGTGCTCCGCCGCGAGCTTTCCGCCGCGTCCG
>JAZQMJ010000321.1:0-6909 GCA_045543435.1 Mailhella sp. | reverse complement strand
GCAGGCTCGATGCCATCGACTCTGCCCAGCTCATGATGCGTTACGGGGTCACTCTGCATTATGTTCCCTGCGAAACTTCCAATATAAAGATAACCACTCCCTGCGACTATTACGTTTTCAAGGGTATCCTTGAAGCGAATGAAAGTATGCAGATCATAGGCCTGTAAGGAGACGCCATGAACAGCTGGTGCGGCGAACACGCTATTTTCGAAGAAGATTTTCTGCGTACTGCGGCGGACAGGGTTATCCCGTGGGATAGGCTCGATGGGAGGACCATACTCGTCACAGGTGCGACCGGTCTCATAGGTTCTCTCCTTGTGAAGACTCTGCTCTACAGGGCTGACCGTTTCGGTACGGATCTCAAGGTCATCGCACAGGTCAGGAGTCGGAGCAAAGCCGAGCAGGTGTTTTCAGGGCAGAAGCCGTTCTGGGGCGGCAGGCTCGTCTTCCTTGAGGCTGATGTCCTTGCTCCGTATTCAGACGATGTTCACGCAGATTTTATCGTCCATGCGGCAAGCTCTACTGCAAGCAAGGATTTTGTCGAACGCCCCGTCGATGTCATTGAGACGACCCTGCAGGGCACGCGCAATATCCTTGAGCTGGCCCGGAAATGCGAAGCCCTGTCAACCGTTTACCTTTCTTCCATGGAGGTTTACGGCAAGCTTCCCCACGAGCTGGTCAAAGAAAAAGACAGCGGCTGGCTCGATCCCCTGGCTGTTCGCAGCAGCTATCCGCAGAGCAAGCGCATGGCCGAGAGCCTGTGTGCGGCCTATGCGGCGCAGTATGGCGTGCATGTAAGCACCGCTCGCCTTACGCAAACGTTTGGCGCCGGCGTACATCCTTCTGACAATCGCGTTTTTGCCCAGTTCGCTCGCAGTGCGATGCAGAAGAAGGATATAGTGCTGTTTACTACCGGCCAGACGAAGCGAGACTACCTGTACACTGCTGACGCCGTGCGCGCTATATTGAGCATACTGCTCCTTGGCGAACGAGGAGAAGCCTACAATATCTCCAATCCTGCAAGCTATATCACTATTTATGATATGGCCCTGCTGTGTCGCGACTTCGGTGCTGGCGAGGTAAGGTGCGAGATAAACGAACAGGAAGCGCGTAAGTATACAGAAGAACTCCATATCAGCTTGGATAACAGCAAGCTGGATGCCTTGAACAAGTTCGAGCGCGTCGATTTAAAAGAAATGTATGAAAGAATGATCGCCATTCTGAATACTCTTTAATGCATACGGAGACTGAATATGAATCCCTTTTTTTCTATAAACTATGTTATCAAAGACTCTGACCAGATAGAGAAAAAACTCCAGGAGCTTTATGCGGGCTTGCCTGCTGACCTGCTCCAGCTGAACATCATCGACCTTGTCGATGATGAATCTTCGAGGTCGGCCTGCTCCCAGGCTGTGGAGGCTTGCGGCGCTCATGTCATCTCTGCGAGTCAGAAAGGTCTTGCGCTTGGCGCTCTCTATAACGAAGCCGTCAGCCGTTCTTCTGGGCAGTTCGTCAATTTCTGCGATAATGATATCGATCTTACCGCAAAGAATATAAAGAAGATCCATTCTGAGATCTGCGAAAAAAACTTTTATAATATCTATTGCTTTGTGCCGTATCGTGCGGCTGATGAAAAGCATAAGGATTTTTATTTCAATATATTTAATGAAGAAAAAAGCATTGGCGATGATTTTGTAAATTTGATCCTTCAGAGCTATTTCTTCAGAAAAGATGTACTCCATCGCGTACGCTTTGATGAAGAAGCGGCGATGGATTATGACTATGACTTCATTATTCGACATCTTGCATACGAAGAAAAATACTTCATCCTCAACGAGAGCATCCTCGTTGATATCATGTATGAATTCGACTTTTACAATAACCCGAGGCAGTATCACGCTGAATGGTATTCAGAGACCATGAATGGCGTATATGCCAGACTTATTGATGACCATGCCGATTCTGTTTTTGTCCAGAAGGCCGTAGCCTATCTCATAAAACTCCGCTTTGCCTGCAACAGGAATAATAGAAACAAGAATATTCTTATTGGAGAAAAAGTTATACGGGAATTTCTGGACTCGTGTTCCAATGTCCTTTCCCGGATAGAGAATTTCGTCATCATGATGGTCAAATTCAATGAGAGGATCCTTCTTCCTCGATATATGACCTTGGTGATGATGAAGATAAAGAATCGCGACGAATTTCTTTACCCTGATATCGTTTGGGATAAAGATTCGTTCTTTGCCGCTTTTGATGACAACATTCTGGAGAAAAGCGCCAATTGCCATATAAAAATTCTGGCCATGAACTACGAAGGGGAAAATCTTTCGATAGATGCCGAGATCATCAATGCCTATATTTTTGATTTCGATAAAGTCGAAGTTTACGCCTCCGTGGGTGCTAAGAAATATATATTTGAGAAGAACAAGGTTTACTCTCTTGATAAATACTTTGGTATGACGATGAAGAGAGGTCTTACGGGTAAAATCGATATAAATGTCAATGATTTTAAAGATAAAAATAAACTTGAGTTCATCCTTTCGTATAAAAACTGCAGGAAGGTCCTGCCAGTCCGATTCAGCGATACCTCGTCGAGGCTGTACGATGCTTCCGGTTACTATTGGGAGTTTGGGCAGTTCCTTATTGCTCGCCCCAACACCAGGGACTATCTCAAGATCAGCAGGAAAAAGTTCTTCACGCATTTTCTGGCCGAAGTGAATTATTACCGGAAGATCATTACCAATGCTTCCAGTGCCGGAAGAGCTCTAAAGTCCCTCAAGTACATAGGATATCGTCTGCTTTACTGGGGCACGAAGCCTTACTTTAAAAACAGAAAGATATGGCTGACCTATGACCAGCTTTTCAAAGGCGGTGACAATGGTGAATATTTCTTCCGCCATGTGTCCGAAAACCATAGCAAGGACGTGGATATCTACTACATCATAAACAAAGATTGTGAAGATTCCCGCCGCCTTAAGAAGTCTTATAAGAATGTCGTAAACTTCAGGTCTCTGAAGGCACGTCTTCTTTCCATGCACGCGGCGCATGTTTTTGCTACGCGCGTTGACGTAAAACTGTTCCTTGGATTCAGTCCTAATATCGAACACTATGTACGAGGACTGCTGAACTATAAAGTCCATTGTCTGCAGCATGGGCTGACTATTCAGCAGATCGCTGAATACCAGAATCGTATCTTCGACAATACCCATCTTTATTTCTGTGCTTCGAAGTACGAGATAAAGAATCTTTCCCATCCAGTTTATGGGTATGAGCCTGAAAAGCTCCTTCTTACCGGCGCCCCCCGCTATGACGGCCTCGTGAACAGGGATGCACGTCAGATCCTTATCGCGCCCACCTGGCGTCGCAATGTCACGGCAGGGAACAATACCAAGGGCAAGATGCATGAGTACAGCGTCAATTTCAAGGAGACCACCTATTTCAAGATCTATAACAGCCTCATCAATGATGAACGCCTTATAGAATGTGCCAAGAAGTGCGGCTACAGGCTTATCTATCTCATACATCCCATCCTCAGTCCTCAGATAGGTGACTTCGATCGCAACGACTATCTCGAGATTCTGGGCGGTGCCAGCGGTGAGGTGAACTATGAAAAGATGCTTTCTGAGTCCAGCCTTATGGTCACCGATCACTCCGGCATTCAGTATGACTTTGCCTTCATGAAGAAGCCGCTCGTCTATTACCATCCGGATGCTCTTCCTGCGCAGTACGAAGCCAAAACCATGGATTACGAGACTATGGGCTTCGGCCCCGTGTGCAAGAGCCACGAGGCTGTCGTCGATGCTGTCTGTGCCTATATGGAAGCGGAATGCAGGATCAAAGAAGAGTACGAGCGCCGCATAGAAGACTTCTTTGAATTTACGGACAGAAACAACTGCAAGCGTGTGTATGAGGCTATGATGAGCAGTATTTCTTCCAACGGAGAAAAAGCATGAAAGATATATCTTTGAATAATTTTAATCGTATATTTGATGTTGACGATGTCAAAGATGTGAATTCATGCAGAAAGAAAATGGGGGAGGTGGATTTTGGCTGGAAAGGTCAGAAGCCTCTTCAGTGCAGTAGAGAAGACCTGCAGATCGAGGACGGCCAGTATCGGTACAGTGTAGAGTCTGATGGTGTGCCCTTTGAATGCCTTTTCTTCCCTCATGAATCCAAAAAACTAGTCGTCTCTCTTATCGGTGGTGAAGATACCAAGCCCATCGATTATCCTCGTTTCATACGCTGGAAATGGTACAATTATTTCGATGCCAATGTGCTGTGCATTGAAGACCCCATGTACTTCTACCACAAAAACTTTAACAAGGTGATGTGGTACTATGGGACTAAAGAAGAATCCTTCCTTGAAAAGCTGGCCAGCCTAGTAAAGAAATACATGGAAATACTCGGTGTAGAACCTGAAGATGTCATCTTCATAGGTTCTTCCGGGGGCGGGACGTGTTCCATACATATGGCGAATATGATAGCCGGAACATGCTGCATGGCGCTTAACCCGCAATTTTATCCTGCCAAATGGAATCCTGTCTGTAAGGAATACTTTTCCAAGGAGCTTGGTGTCGATTTGGATTCTGATGACATCCATGGTCGAAACAAAGCTTTGCCGACTGAAGCAAAGTCAAGATATTTCCTTTCGCTCAATGCCGCTTCCAAAGGTGACCAGCGCCAGTTCCTGCCTATGTTTGAAGAACTCGGCATTCCTTTGGAGTATGGTATTTCCCAGCATGACAATATCGTGACATGGGTACATCACTCTAATGGGGCGAAACTGCATTCTTCGAATCCGGAGCGCCTGGGCTTCCTGGTGCTGGATTTCCTGAACGAGGAAATGAAGCGAGGAAAAGATATCAGCCAGGTCCAGGGGCTTTCCTACCTTATCAATGAATATATGAACATGATTCATGTTCAGCGTAAGCATATAGAAAAGCACAAAAAAGAAATAGAAACGTTGAATTTGCAGCTTGCTGAGGAACGATTCAGCCTCAAGCATATAGTTGCCAAGTGTCGTTATTGGGTGATGTCGAAAATCTGTCTTGGCAAAAAAAGACAGCATTATAAAGCTAAGCTGAAAAAGTTCGTGACGCCAAGCGGCAAGTAGGAACATGATGGAATAGGGGTGGCCATAAAAAAGCTGGCTATATCCTCATGCCGCAATGTTCTCTCTGCTAGTTAAAGGTTTTAGATACAAAACAGCCTGCCGGGCCATTAGTCCAGCAGGCTGTTTTGTCGTTCGACAGGATATTCTGGAATGAAAATATCTATTGTAGATTATGGCTTACGAGTAAAATCGTAAGCTTTTTTCGTGTGGTTTTTGAGTACTCGCAGAATGTTTTTCAGGGGCCGCCCTATGAAGGCTATCCCCTGCAAAAGGAGTTATGCCGCCGAAGGCATAGCATCTTGTCAAAAGGCGAGCTTGCGTGAGCGATGGAAGGCGATGGAACCCAGAGAATTGCCGAGGGTGACGAGGGCGATGAACAGCACCTGATCCATGACAGGGGCGTCACAGCTGCCGGCAAAGAGATAGACCATGTTGGCGATGCAGTGTTCGAAGCCAGAGAGGATAAAGACGGAAACGCAGAGCATCGTGATCACGGCGTTGCTGAACACGTTCGACGTTTCCTTCCAGACTACCACGCCGGTATACATCAGCACGCCGCACATGAAAGACGCGAAGAGGATATGGAAGGCGAAGTCGGGGACATTGGCTATCAGCTCACCCTTCTTCAAAAGAATGGCCGTGGGGGCAATGCCGAGATTGGAAAGCTTCAGGCAGGTGCCATAGAGGAACGTGCCGATCAGGTTGCCGAGATAGATGACACCCATGTCCTTGAAAGAGAAGGAGTCTTTCAGGAAGCCGATGGCTCCGGTATAGAGCTTGAGCTTGAGGTGTATGATAGTGAGCAGGCCAAGGGCGAAGAACAGGCTGCCTACTATGGGGACCTGTATGCCCATCAGAGCCGTAGCGCCTATGCCGATGAATATCCCTGCCCAGATGGAACGGATGAGCATGGCGATCAATGTTCACCTCGCATGGTAAGTTTTTCACATTCTGTACCTCTAGAAAAACACACTTCTCCGACCTTGCCAAGAGTAGAGCATAAGAAAACGTGCTGTGTTATGAGGGCGAGCCTCTTCTTCAGTAACGAAAACGCTCCCGGTCACATAACGTGATCGGGAGCGTCGTTTCAGGTGCGCAGGCTATCTTAGAACTGGCCGAGTATGGTGCTGAGCCTGTTCAGCAGGTCGTCCACGTCAGCTTCGGAGGGCTGGGCGGGCAGGTCGCTTATCATGCCGAGGCCTTCCATGGCGTCGTGGAAGGTCTCTTCGCCCATGCCGCACGCCGAGGCGGTGTTGGTCATGGCGTCCTGCATGAGTATGCCAATGACGGCTTTCTTCAGTTCGTCGGCATTCCAGGCTTCGCCGCCGAAGAGGTCGAGCAGGGCGAGGGACGCCTTCTGCTCCTTGAGGCTGGCGAGGGCTTCAGGCATGGCAGGAGCCATACGGACGGCCGCGCCGTGCTTTTCGAACACGCCCTTCATGCCTTCCCAGAAGGCCGCGCGCGGAGTGACGATGAGGATATCCATCTGAATTCCTTTGTCCTCGGGCACGGCTTAGTGGTGGCCGCCGCAGGTGAATTCGAGGGTGAAGGGCTGGAGGCGACCTTCGATGAAGGCCTGCACGGAAGCTCCCACGGTGGGGAAGTTGCCGGCGAAGAACACTTCCACGCCCACCTGCTGGAAGCCCATGAGGGGACGCATGCCCATGCCGCCGGCCAGGAGCACCTTCACGCCGGCGTTGGCGAGGTACTGCACGGGGGCCATGCAGCCGCCGTGGTGGTGGGGGATGGGTTCGAGGGTGCGGACTTCCTTCACGGCGCCGTCTTCCACTTCGACG
>JAZQMJ010000320.1:0-2534 GCA_045543435.1 Mailhella sp. | reverse complement strand
CATGAATTTCCGCGTCGGAGGGGCCGATGTACACGTCATCCCCGCCCCTGACTACGGCACCATGCTCACCATCGACGTGGCCGACGTCTATGGCGGAAAGGCCGACTCCAAAGTCTATATACAGAACAAGATACGCGTCATCGCCGACCTGAAATCCGTGGCCCTTGGCGGACTCTCTTCCGCACTGGCCGGCTATCCCGTACTGACGGGCGACCTCAAGTCCGGCGATGTGGACATCTCCTTCGACCCCGGCAACGGCATAAAGATGCTCACCACGCTGGGCGGCACAGTCAAGGCCGTCATGGAGAAGGGCGCCATCAGCGTCAAGGGAAGCTCTCCTCTGGAATACGACAGCTTCCTCGTCGATGCCCAGGCCAGAGCCAGCTCCGGGAAGCGTTCGAAAAAAATGCCTCCCTTCGTGGACTTCACCGGCCGCTGGAACGCCAGCCTCGATGCCAAACACTGGGCTATCCATGCAGACACCGAAAAGGCCACGCTTGGATTCAGCACCGTTTACGGCCTGCCCTGCATCTTCCGCGACCAGCCCATCCCCCTCCGGCTGGCCCTGAAGAAATCGCTCTGCCCTTCCTTCCGGAAGGATATCTCCCTTGCTGTCGCCGGCAGGTCCAGCTTCAATGCCGAGAAGGGCACGCTCTCGCTCAAGCAGGGAACTGCCGCCGCTCAGGAATTCCGACTCAGCGGAGATGTATCCTTCACTGATATCTTCAAGAAGCCTTCTGCTTCTGGCAAGGCGCGCCTGCTCACGCCCAATGCGAAGCTGGCGGCTTCTGCTTTCGGCATCGACCTCCCTGCCCCCGAAGGGAGCAAAGCCTTTGCAGAGGCCGACATACAGGCCAGCTACGCTGTTTCGGCAGGCCGGGTGACCCTTTCTGAACTCGTCGGCACGCTCGACGGGGCCAGCTTCAAAGGCGATGTCGCATACGACTGGACGGCAAGGAGAACCATAGAAGGCCGCCTGACAGCGCCCTTCCTCAATCTGGACCTCTACCTCCCTGACGATGACGGGAAGGAGAAAAAACAGACGGCCTCGGCCGAACTCCCTCTGGGCTTCCTGAAAGATACCGATATGCGCCTCGAACTGCGTGCGGACCGCCTTCGCGTACTCTCCGCCCAGCTCTCTCAGGTATCGCTTCCCGTCACGCAGAAGAACGGCGTGCTCAGCACTCCCATCAGTCTGCGTTTCCCCAGCGGAGGAAAGGCCTCCGGCCATTTCAAGGCCGCCCTCTCCAAGGACGCAAAACATGCCGACGTGTCCCTGCAGTTCCGTGCGCCTCAAATAGATATGATGGAATTCTGCCGCCTGCGCGAGCATAAGACTCTCATCAGCGGCCGCGGCAGTGCCGACCTTGCCCTGCAGTCCGTCCAGCGCCGCTGGGACGACTGGAAACACACGCTGAACGGCTTCTTCTCCTTCGCTGTGGAAAACGGCGCCATCATATCGCCGCCTTCGCCGGAAGCCGCGGCCGCGGGCAGGAATACTCCCTCCCGCACCAATTTCAGGCTCATGTCCATGAGCGGCATGGTGGATAAGGGCATAGTTTCCTGCAATGACTTCCGCATCGAAGACTCCATGCTCGACGTATCCGGAGGCGGGACCATCGACCTTGCCTCGGAAACCATCGATGCCCGGGCCACCATCACACTGGCGGGCATCCCTGAAGTCCCCATCGAGCTGAAAGGCGACCTGTTCGCCCCTGAAACCAACTATAAGCTCCTTGGCGCTGTCACTGGAACTGTCGGCAACATCGGCGCCACCATCATCGACCTTGTGGGCACCATCGTCACAGCCCCATTCAAGCTGTTCACAGGAAATAGATAGCTGAAGGCATGGAACGCATCAGGGCAGGAAGCCTTGCTGGATCCCTTCCTTTTTCAGCCAGGGCGACACTATTTTCCCAGCCTCTGCCAAGGCTGCGTCCATTGCAAAAACATGCGTTTTTATCTATCCTACTCCATTCTGTTCTGAGCCAAGGCATACTGCAATGAAAGAAATATGCGCTCCCGCCCTCGCCCTTATCGACCGTCTGGGCGATATGGCCTGCTTCCTCGCTGAAGGCTTCCGCCAGACGTTCCGCACGCGCCGTCTCGCAAGCAAGGTGATGCGGCAGGTCTATGTCATCGGTGCGAACTCCATGTTCGTCATCCTGCTCATCGGCCTCTTCACGGGGCTGGTCCTCGGCCTGCAGGCCTTCTATGCCATGTCCATGTTCGGCGCTCAGGGCATGCTGGGCTCCCTGCTCGCCCTCACGCTCATCCGCGAAATGGCCCCCGTGCTCACCGCCGTCATGATAACGGCCCGCGCCGGTTCCGCCATGACGGCCGAGATAGGCGTCATGCGCATCTCCGACCAGATAGACGCGCTGGAAGTCATGGATATCCATCCCGTAGGCTACCTCGTCACGCCGCGCCTGCTGGCCTCGCTCATCACCTTCCCTCTGCTCACGTCCATCTTCACAGTCATCGGCATCTTCGGCGGCTACCTTTCCGCCTGTGTCCTGCTCTCGCTGAATGAA
>JAZQMJ010000319.1:0-1833 GCA_045543435.1 Mailhella sp. | reverse complement strand
CGCGATGGCGTAGCAGTAGTAGAGGCCCTCGAACTTCCACACGGGGTACACGTCCGTAGTGCAGGTATCGCTCTTGAAGCGGACGCCGAGCATCATGGTGTAGTCTTCACTGCGACTGCGCACGTTCCACATCGTGCCTATGGAACTGCCGTACTGGTTGCGGAACTGCTGGGTGAGCACTTCGTCTGCCGTGAAGCGGATGTTCTGCGCCTCTTTCAGGCGTTCCTGCAGCTTGTATTCCTTGCGGCTTGCGGAGATGAACTCGAAGTCGCGTGCCGAGAAGATGGTGCGCCACAGGAACTGCAGGGGAGCTTCGGCATTCTGCCGGGCTTCCCAGTTTTCGAAGTAGTTCACCAGCCGTTCTTCATTGCTGAAGACCTGCGATGCCTTGGTGAGGAACCAGTGCAGGTACGCACCCGTGAAGGAGGCCACCTGCGCGCCGGTGTAGCAGATGGCGCGTTCGGTACAGGCTTCCTGCACGGCGTCTTCGGGATTGAAGCACGCTTCGTCCATGTAGTTGAGGACGAAGTACTTGATGTCGCCGCTGATACCGCTGTCTTCCCGCTCGTGGGCGCTGTAGATGGCGCGCACGGGCATGGCGTAGCAGGTCCAGTCGCCAAGGCTCATGCGGTAGTCCAGCCACAGCTTGGGCAGCTGATGACCGCGCAGGGAATGCACGAAGAGAGGGCTTTCGTCCACGCGGTCGTCAGGATGCCCGCCTTCCGGTATTTCCAGCCCGAACAGGGACTGGATGAAGCTGTTGCGGAACTCCGCACTGTCGGTACAGCCGATGACGATGTCCGGCGTACAGCCCATGGCGTCGATCATTTCCTTGTAGGTCATGATGCGCTTCTGGTGCGTGTGCAGGTTCACGCCGCGGTAGAACAGCCCTGCGCGGCGCACGGCTTCCACCTTGGGAAGGTCGAGGTCCATGATGCTGTGGGCCTGAGGACCGATGTTCTCGATGCCCACGGTATCGTCGTCGAAGATGTGGATGTTGCGGAAGCCCATGCCCATGAGCACGCGCCACTGCCAGTTGCCGAGCCCCCCTGCGCCCACGATGGCCACCGTGGTGGACCGCACCAGATTGAGCGGCAGTGCGGTGGAGAAGCGCACGTCGCCCTGGCTCATGTCGAAGGTAGGGTCTTCCATCATGCGTACGGCTTCGCCGCGCACGTGGTGGTTGATGAAGGTTTCGTAGGCCTGAGCGAAGGTCTGTTCTTCACTCACGCCCTGCACAGGTTCCTGTTCCATGATGAGGTCGTCGAAGATGTCGCTCATGCGCCTACTGCCTCCTGTTCGGCGTCATTGATGAAGAAGTTGTCGCTGTACTGGCTGAGGTCCAGCGCGAAGGCGTTGAGGAAGTCCTTGAGCGCGAGGGGATCCGTGGGGAATCCTTCGCTGAGCAGGATGTCCGTCATGTCTTCACCGATGGGGATGACGGTTTTGTGTTCGAGGCGGTAGCCGATCTCGTTGATGTCGTCATCGAAGACTTCCGACAGCACGACGGCGTTGTTGGCCACGAAGAGCTGGCCGTTGATGTACGCGCCCAGCGTTTTTGCCAGTTCGGACACGTTGGTTTCGTCGATGCCGTGCATGTTGCGGATGCACTCCGAGTAGAGGAGCGGCATGACTTCGCGGATGGCGATCTTTTCCACAGGCGAAGGCGTTACCTCGCGTGCCACCACGCCGCAGGCGAAGGCGTGCACTTCTTCCTCGGTGATGTAGCGGTCGCCGAAGAGGTTGTCCTCTCCCTTCAGGCAGCCGCGCAGAGTTTCGAAGGCGTGGCTGTAGGTGTACTGCTTGGTGTTGGGCGTGGCGACGGTGGTGGTA
>JAZQMJ010000318.1:0-4507 GCA_045543435.1 Mailhella sp. | reverse complement strand
CTACCACCGGCCGTCCCCGCCGCTGCGGCTGGCTCGGCCTCGTGGTGCTCCGCGAAATGGTGCGCCTCTGCGACCCCACCACCATGGCCCTCACCAAGCTCGACGTGCTCACCGGCCTCAAGGACCTCAAGGTCTGCGTGGCCTACGAATACGAAGGCAAGGTCATGCAGTATCCTCCGCAGACCCCCCGCGGCCTCGACAACGTGAAGCCCGTGTTCGAAGTGCTTCCCGGCTGGGAAGAAGACCTCACCGGCTGCACCTCCTGGGAACAGCTGCCCGAGAACTGCCGCAAGTACATCGAGCGCATCGAAGAGATACTCGGCGTGAAGGCCGGCTTCATCTCTGTCGGCCCCGATAGAAACCAGACCTTCAAGCACTGATATGGCCGCGGCCAAGGACGGAAAGAAAGCCCCGGCCCGCAAGACTGCGGCTGAGGAACAGCTCCCCGGCATCGAGGACGCCCGTACCGCCTTCGGCCCTGCGCTGTCCGGCGCGCTGGAGCGGCCCCGTGCCATGCTCCGCACGCTCAGCCACCGTCCGCCCCAGCTCCTTCACCTCGAAGGCGGCGAGACTGCCGACCGTGTAGCTCTCGCCCTGTGGTGGGCCGCGCTCCTCAACTGTGACGATCCGGAAGGCATGGAGCCCAGAGCTTCGGCTATGGGCCCATGTCTTTCCTGTTCTTCCTGCCTGCGCCTCGGCGTCAATATGCACCCCGACCTCATCCTGCTGGACGGCAGGGAGGGGAGCATCAAGATAGACGACGTGCGCGGCCTTCGCCCCATACTCGGCGAGAAGCCGCATTTCGCCCGCTGGCGCGTCATCATCGCGGCGGAAGCCCAGTCTCTGGGCATAGAGGCGGCGAATTCCCTGCTCAAAGTACTCGAAGACCCCTGCTCGGATACATGCTTCGTGTTCACGGCGCCCCAGCGTGAAAGGCTCCTGCCCACGCTGGTCTCGCGCGGCTGGGTGGTCACGCTCCCGTGGCCCGAAGCCGGGAGGCCGCTTGCCGAAGAGCTCCGCCCCTGGGAGCAGGCTCTCGGCCGTTTCGTGTCCGAAGGGCGCGGCTGGCTGGACATGACTTCCGAAAGGAACGGCATGGATGCCGCCAAGGCCCAGCAGATAGTACTCATCGGGCAGAAGGCTCTGGCCGACTGCCTTGCCGGACGCGAAGGCGGCATGCTCTGCGCCGTGTTCCGCCGCCTGCCTGAGCGCGCCCTCATGCAGGCCGACGAGATATTCGTGGAGGCTCAGGACCAGCTCCAGGCTCAGGTCAGCCCTCTCCTCGTGCTGGACACCATGGCTTCCCGCCTGCATGTGCTTGCGCGCCGCCGCTGAGAATTTCCCTGTTTCCCAAGCCTTGACAGAGGGCCTCTCCAGCCCTAACTGTGGCTTACTATTCTGGAGGACATATGAGTCAGAACAACGAAAAGAACTCCGTGAACGAAGCGGAACTCGATATTCAGGAAGAAGCCGTGGCTGAAGAAGTGAAGGAAACTGCGGAAAAGACTGAAGAGGAACTCCTCGAAGAATACCGCACCAAGCTCTGCGGCTCCTGCAATGTGGCTATGGAAGCCAACGCCGTGAAGCTCCGCGCCCTTGCCGAGATGGACAACTTCAAGAAGCGCGTCCAGCGCGAGAAGGAAGAACAGGCCCGCTACGCCGCCGAAAAGGTGCTGGGCGACCTCCTTCCCACTCTCGACAATCTCGACCTCGCCATCCAGTACGGCTCTCAGGCCGCTGAATGCCAGAACATGATGATCGGCGTCGAGATGACCCGCACCATGCTTCTGGACGCCCTCAAGAAGCACGGACTCGTGCCCGTGGGCGAAGCCGGTCAGGAATTCGACCCGAACGACCATGAGGCCGTCGGTCAGGAAGCCAGCGACAGCGTGGCTCCCGGCCACATCGTGCGCGTGATGCAGAAGGGCTACCGCCTCAACGAGCATCTCCTGCGCCCGGCCCGCGTCATCGTGGCTTCCAAGTAAGAGCTTTCCGGCTCTGTCTTATGCAACGTGTGGGAGATGCCCTTTTCCGGGCGTCTCCCTTTTTTCTTAGAAAAGGAGGGAGAGATGAAAGTCCTGCTCATCAACGGCAGTCCCCATGTGCGCGGCTGTACCTACACTGCGCTTTCCGAAGTGGCTTCCGAGCTCATCAACCAGGGCATTTCCACGCAGATATTCCACATCGGCACCGATCCCATCGCCGGCTGTATCGCCTGTGGGGCCTGCCGCAAGAACGGCGGCCGCTGTTTCCGCAACGACGTGGTGAACGAAGTGATGTCCCTTGCCGCCCAGAGCGACGGCATCGTGCTCGGCTCTCCCGTGTACTATGCCTCCATTTCCGGCCAGCTCTCTTCCTTCCTCGACCGCCTCTTCTTCGCGGGCAGTGCGCTCATGGCCAACAAGCCCGGCGCGGCTGTGGTGAGCTGCCGCCGCGGCGGCGCGTCTGCCGCCTTCGATGCCCTGAACAAGTATTTCACCATCAGCAATATGCCCGTGGTCTCTTCCAACTACTGGAACCAGGTGCACGGAAGCAATCCTGCCGAAGTGAAGCAGGACGAGGAAGGCATGCAGACCATGCGACAGCTCGGCCGCAACATGGCATGGCTGCTCAAGTGCATGGAAGCGGGCAAGGCCGCAGGCGTCGCCCTGCCTGAGACTGAAGAACGCATCTGGACCAACTTCATCCGCTAAGTCTGAGGCCCCTTTCCCCCAGCGGGACAAGGGGCTTCGTTTCGCCTTGAGGCCGTCATGACTTTCCCCCGCCTTCTCCCGCAGGCTCTTGCCGGGCACGCCGTGGCTCTGTTCACCGTGTTCGTCTGGGGCGTGACCTTCATTTCCACCAAGATACTGCTGGAAGATTTCCATGCCGTGGAGATACTGTTCCTGCGCTTCGCCATGGCCTTCTGCGCCCTGTACCTGGCCGCGCCGGGCATACTGGCCGGCGTGACGCCGAAGCGCCGTCTTGTCCTCGCGGCTTCCGGGCTCACAGGTATCTGCCTGTATTATCTGCTGGAAAATATCGCGCTGGGCTACACGCTGGCTTCGAACATCAGCGTCATACTCTGCGCCGCGCCCATGTTCACTGCTCTCGTGGCGCGCTTCGTCCTGCGCGGCGAGGAGAAGCTGGGCCTGTATTTCTACGCGGGCTTCCTCGTGGCCATGAGCGGCATATGCCTCATCAGCTTCAGCGGCGCGAGCGAGTTCCAGCTCGACCCGCTGGGCGATCTGCTGGCCATAGCCGCCGCCCTCGTGTGGGCCTTCTATGCCTGCTTCACGCGCATCATGGGCCGCTGGGGATGCAACATCGTGCAGGTGACGCGAGTGACCTTCGGCTGGGGCATCCTTTTCATGATACCCTGCATGTTCTTCTTCGATCTGCACTGGGATGCCTCCCGCTTCTTCGAAGCGAAGAACGTGTTCAATCTGCTCTTCCTTGGCCTCGGCGCGTCGGCCCTGTGCTTCACCACATGGAACATCGCCGTGCGCATGCTGGGCACAGTGCGCACCAGCCTGTACATCTATCTCGTGCCAGTGATAACTGTGGTTGCCGCCGCTCTGGTGCTGGACGAATGCCTGACCCTGATGTCCGGCTCCGGCGCAGTGCTCACGCTGGCCGGGCTCTTCATCTCGCAGATGGACGGCAGGCGATAGTCCGCTATCCTCAGGATGCAGAAAAGCCGCAGTCGGAAGTTCCGGCCGCGGCTTTTTCGTCTATCTTGCTGTGGGCATTACTTTTTCTTCTTGCCGAAGTGCAGGATGTGGCCCATTTTTTCCTGCTTGGTGCGCATGTAGTATTCGTTCACTTCGCAGAGCCCGGTCTCGATGGGCACGCGGTCGGTGATCTCTATGCCGTAGCCTTCGAGGCCAACGATCTTGCGGGGATTGTTGGTCATGAGGCGCAGGCGGCTGATGCCGAGGTCCTTGAGCATCTGGGCGCCGATGCCGTAGTCGCGCAGGTCGGGGGCGAAGCCGAGCTTGATGTTGGCTTCCACTGTGTCGTAGCCCTGTTCCTGGAGCACATAGGCTTTGATCTTGTTGGCGAGGCCGATGCCGCGGCCTTCCTGGCGCATGTAGAGCAGGGCGCCTCGGCCTTCCTTCTCTATCTGCATGAGGGCGGCGGCGAGCTGATTGCCGCAGTCGCAGCGCAGGGAGCCGAAGGCGTCGCCGGTGAGGCATTCGCTGTGTACGCGCACCAGCACGGGGGTGGGGTCGAGCTTTTCGTCCACGTCGCCTTTCACGAGAGCCACATGGGTATCGGCAGTGGCGTCGTTTTCATAGGCGATGATGCGGAAGGTGCCGTACTTGGTGGGCATGCGGGCTTCGGAAACGCGGCGCACGGCCAGCTTGCCGTAGCGGATATGCCAGCGGATCATGTCGCGTATGGCGGCGATGCGGAGGCCGTGTTCGGCGGCGAAGGCTTCAAGATCGTCCATGCGGGCGGCGGGGCCGTGTTCCTTCAGGAGTCGGATCGTAGCCATGTCGTTCTGTGGGCCAAGGAGGTGAAA
>JAZQMJ010000317.1:0-6182 GCA_045543435.1 Mailhella sp. | reverse complement strand
ATGTTGTCTTCCTAAGACCGCTTGGCCTCCGACTTACTACAGCTCCGGCGCCCTGCGCGACGCCTTCGGCAACCAGGCCGCCTACACCTCCGGCGCGGCCTACTGGGGCGCGCATGTCGGCCTCGGCTACGAGTGGAAGCTCTCCGACTCTTCGCTCCTCGACTTCTACGCCAAGTACTTCTGGACGCACCACACCGGCGACAGCGTGAACGTCGTAGGCGACCCCATCGACTTCGGCGCTTCCAACTCCCACCGCTCCCGCTTCGGCGCACGCTACACGAAGGAGATCGTCTCCGACGGCATGGTGTTCAAGCCCTTCGTGGGCGCGGCCTACGAGTATGAGTTCAACGGCAAGGCTTCCGGCACCACCTACGGCTTCGCCATGGACGAACCCGCACTCCGCGGCGGCACCGGCATGGGCGAAGTGGGCATGACCTTCAAGCCCGCCGAAGACAGCGACTTCGAACTCGACCTCAGCCTGCAGGGCTACACCGGCACCCGCGAAGGCGTTGCCGGCACCTTCACCCTGAAGTACAAGTTCTAACTCCCCCTTAAACCTTCCCACGAAGGCCGCTCTTCCGGGCGGCCTTCTCCTTTTGGAGGGCAAATTTAAGCCGTTGCGCATCAGGCCAAGAAAGGCTAGACTTTTTGTCTCCACTATCAAAGGCGGTGAGCACATGTCCGAAAACCTCCTTCTTGTCGATATCGGCAACACCTGCATAAAGCTGGTCTTTGCCACGCCTGACGCCCTGGAGGCCTCCTACACCCTGCCTACGCGCGCCCAGCATACGCCGGACAGCCTCGGCCTCGCCCTGCTCCAGCTCCTCGCCCTGCGCGGCCTGAAGCCGGAAGACATAGAAGCCTGCGCCGTGTGTTCCGTGGTGCCGGACGTGTACAGCCTCTTCCGCGACGCCTGCCGCAAATACCTCGGCACCGCCCCCCTCACCTTCCCCGGCGACTTCGAGCTGGACATGGTGAACGGCTACGACCAGCCGCAGGAAGTGGGGGCCGACCGCCTGCTCGCCGCCTACGCCGCGCGCCAGCTCTTCCCCGAACCCGCTTCGCTCATCTCCGTGGACTTCGGCACCGCCACCACCTTCGACTGCGTGAGCGGCCGCACCTATCTCGGCGGCCTCATCTGCCCCGGGCTCTTCTCCTCGCGCAACGCCCTTGCGGCCAACACCGCAAAACTGCCCCGCATTTCGCTGGACGTGACGGAAAACAGCGCCATCATCGGCCGCAACACCGCCACCAGCATGAACCACGGCTTCCTGTTCGGCTTCTCCGCCATGGCGGAAGGCCTCTGCGAACGCCTCAAGGCCCAGCTCCCCGGCCCCGTCTTCGTGGTGGGGACCGGCGGCATAGCCCAGGACCTTTCCGGCATATGCCGCGCCTTCGACGCCATACGCCCGGACCTCATCCCTGAAGGCCTGCGCCTCGTCTGGAACGAACGCAAGGCCCGCATGACCAAGTGAAAAAATATTCTCTTACCCGGGCCTAGCCCGGCATACCAAGGAGTTTTCCCATGAACAGCAGCACTATCGCCTCCGTCTGGGCCCGCGAGATCCTCGACTCCCGCGGCAACCCCACTGTCGAAGTGGAAGTCAGCCTCGAATCCGGCCACGTCGGCCGCGCCGCCGTGCCCTCCGGCGCCTCCACCGGCAGCCGCGAAGCCCTCGAACTGCGTGACGGCGACAAGAAACGCTATAAGGGCAAGGGCGTGACCCTCGCCGTGGAACATGTGAACGGTGAGATCGCCGAAGCCATCATCGGCCTCGACGCCCTGCGCCAGGTGCAGGTGGACAACACCCTCATCGACCTCGACGGCACCGACAACAAGTCCCGCCTCGGCGCCAACGCCATGCTTGGCGTTTCCATGGCCGTGGCCCGCGCCGCCGCCGAATACCTCGGCCTGCCCCTGTACCAGTACCTTGGCGGCGTGAACGCCAAGATCCTCCCCGCCCCCATGATGAACGTCATCAACGGCGGCGAGCACGCCCCCAACAACCTGGACATCCAGGAATTCATGATCATGCCCATCGGCGCCAAGACCTTCGCCGACGCTCTCCGCATGGGCGCTGAGATCTTCCACACCCTGAAGACCATCCTGCAGGCCGACGGCCACGTCACCTCCGTGGGCGACGAAGGCGGCTTCGCTCCCAACCTCAACAGCCACGACGAAGCCTTCGCCTACCTCATCAAGGCCATCGAAGCCGCCGGCTACATCCCCGGCGCTGAAGTGGCCCTCGCCATCGACGCCGCTTCCTCCGAATTCTACAAGGACGGCAAGTACGTCATCGCCGGCGAAGGCCTCGAACTCACCAGCGAACAGATGGTGGACTGGCTCGAAGACTTCACCGAACGCTACCCCCTCATCTCCATCGAAGACGGCATGGCCGAAAACGACCGCGAAGGCTGGCGCCTGCTCACCGACCGCATCGGCGACCATGTGCAGCTCGTGGGCGACGACCTCTTCGTGACCAACCCCGACATCCTCGCCGAGGGCATCGAAGACGGCCTCGCCAACGCCGTGCTCATCAAGCTGAACCAGATCGGCACCCTGACCGAGACCCTCGACACCATCGAGATCGCCAAGACTGCCGGCTACGCCACCATCACCTCCCACCGCTCCGGCGAAACCGAAGACAGCTTCATCGCCGACCTCGCCGTGGGCACCAACTCCGGCCAGATCAAGACCGGCTCCGCCAGCCGCTCTGACCGCATCGCCAAGTACAACCAGCTGCTCCGCATCGAGGAAGAACTCGACGACGTGTGCTTCTACTATGGCCCCATCCTCGCCGACAACTATGGTTTCGGCAGAGAGGACGACGCTGAATAAGCTCTGACTCAAAAGGGGAGGCGAAAGCCTCCCCTTCCCGTCTCTGGCGTACTGCAACATTTTGAAATGCTGTAAAATCTTCTATTTTAAGCTCTGAACTGCTATAGTGTTCTGAACAGCCGGAAAAACTCCGGCTCACACGCTATAACATCCTGAAATACCTAGTTGAGGTGCCTATGTCCCTCGTTCTGCGCTTCGTTCTCTGCCTCTTCCTCCTTGTGGGCTTCTCCCCTTCCGCCTATGCCGCCGGAGACGTAGCCGCCGTGGCCGCCAAGGTGCAGGCCGCCTACGCCGACATGGAGAGCTTCCGAGCGAACTTCACGCAGGAACTGCTCCAGCGCGACAGCGGCATGGTGCAGAAGCGTTCCGGCACCATAGCCTTCAAGCGCCCCCTGCTCGTGCGCTGGGAAACTGCCGCGCCCCACGCCGAACTGCTCATGGTCACCAGCAGGGAGATATGGAACTGGCTCCCCGACGAAGAGCTGGCCTACCGCTATTCCCGCGCCCTTGCCGAAGACTCGCGCTCCCTCATCCAGGTCATCACCGGGCAGAGCGCCCTCACCCGCGACTTCGACGTAGAGCCCGCCGAGGAAGGCGCGAAGGGCGGCCTCATCCATCTCCTGCTCTATCCCAAGGAGCCCACCACCGAGCTCACCGAAGCCCAGCTCTGGATAGACCCGGCCACCTCTCTCATCCGCCGAGCCATGGTCATGGACTTCTACGGCAACACCAACACCGTGGAACTCAGGGACCTGCAGAAGAACGTCTCCATCCCTGCTTCCGAGTTCACCTTCACTCCGCCCAAGGGCACGGAAGTGGAAGACCATGTGGAAAGGGAACATCCGGCGGCACGCGCCCTGAAAAATTAAGGAAAAACGCGCTTCCCACAGCGTTTTGCGCCTTTTTTCAACTGGACGAACTAAAAATTTAAAGCTAAGAAACTCTTTCGCATGGAACAGCAGCACGGCATACTGATATTGAACAAGCCCAAAGGGCTCAGCTCCGCGCAGTGTCTCTCCCGAATCAAGAGACTCGGCCAGAAGAAGATCGGCCACGCGGGTACTCTGGACCCTATGGCTACCGGTGTGCTCATCGTCATGCTGGGTCACGCCACCAAGCTTTCCAACTACCTGCTGGAAGGCGGAGTGAAGACCTACGGCGGCACGCTCCGCCTCGGCGTCACCACCGATACGTGGGATGCTGAAGGTTCCATCGTCTCCGAGAGCCCCCTGAGCGCAGAAGATCTCGCTCCCGGCTCCGCTCTCGAACAGGCCGCCCGCAAGGACATCGCGGCCTGGCTGGAAGTGACGGAACAGCCTGTTCCGCCTTATTCCGCTGCAAAACACCAGGGCCAGCCCCTTTACAAGCTTGCCCGCGCCGGCATGGAAGTGCCGCAGAAGGTGAAACAGATAGAAGTTTCGTACGCCGATGTTCAATGGGTGAACATGCCGGACGTACGATTCCGGGTAACGTGCAGTTCCGGTTCCTACATACGGTCCCTGGCCCACAGCTTGGGGATTCGACTTGGGTGCGGAGCCATGCTCACGGAACTGACCCGGGAATACAGCCACCCGTTCGGTCTGGATGTCGCCCACACGTTGGATGAGATCCTCGCCGAGCCAGAGAAGCTTGCTGAATGGGTCCTGCCCATCAGCGCCGCCCTCCCCGCCTGGAAGCAGATAACTGCCAATGCCAGGCAGGAAGCGGACCTCAGGAACGGCATCGCCGTTCCCCATCTGCCGGAATTCGGAGATTTCCAGCCCGGCGAACGCGCCCTCATCGTGGCGCGCGATGGCTCGCCTCTGGCTCTGACGGAAGCCCGTATGGACAGGGATCGCCCTGTCTGGGCAGTGCTTCGGGGGCTTTTTACCCAATAACCTCTGACATATGTCAGAGAGGAGGATACCGCTGTGGCTATGGATTCCGCTCAGAAGCAGGCCGTCATCGCTCAGTTCGCCAAGCACGAAGGCGACACCGGCTCCGCCGAAGTTCAGATCGCTCTTCTCACCGCCCGCATCAATGGTCTCGCCGACCATTTCAAGGCCAACAAGAAGGACTTCCACTCTCGCACCGGCCTGCTCAAGCTCGTCGGCCAGCGTCGTAAGCTGCTGAACTACCTCAAGAAGACCGACATCCAGGGCTATCGTGCCCTGATCGACCAGCTCGGTCTCCGCAAGTAACAGTCGTTACGCATGGAATCAAAGGGGGAGCGGAAGTAATTCCGCTCCCCCATCCTGCTTTCCGGGGCAGCCGAATAGGACGCCCAAAAAACCTCAACGCGAGGAAGGAGCATCCGCGAAAAGCGGTGACCGGAACGTCACTGTTTTCCCCGGAGTCTCCTTCCACTGGAGAAATACATGGGTCTTCTCAACAGCACTCGTGTTTCCGCCGTCGTCGGCGGCAAGGAAATCATTCTGGAGACCGGCCGCCTTGCCCGCCAGGCCAACGGCGCCATCTGGGTCCAGTGCGGCGGCACCGTGGCTCTCGTCACCGTGTGCGAAGCCGTGCTCGACACCCCCAAGGACTTCTTCCCCCTCACCGTGGAATACGCCGAACGCATGTATGCCGCCGGCCGCATCCCCGGCAACTTCTTCCGTCGTGAGATCGGCCGTCCCAGCGACCACGAGACCCTCATCGCCCGTCTCATCGACCGCCCCATCCGTCCCCTCTTCCCCAAGGGCTACGGCAGCGAAGTGCAGGTGCTCGCCACTGTCATCTCTGCCGACGGCGTGAACGATCCTGACGTGCTCTGCATCACCGCCGCTTCCGCCGCCACCTGCATCTCCTCCATCCCCTTCGCCGGCCCTGTCGCCGGTGCCCGCCTCGGCCGCGTGGACGGTCAGTTCGTGCTGAACCCCACCACTGAGGAACAGGCCCGCTCCGACATGGACATCACCCTCGCCGCTTCCCGCGACGCCGTCGTCATGGTGGAAGGCGAAGCCAAGCTCGTGAAGGAACAGGACCTCATCGACGGCCTCAACTGGGCCCACAAGGCCATCCAGCCCCTCATCGACGCTCAGGAAGAGCTCATGAAGCTGGTCGGCAAGGCCAAGACCCCCTTCACCCCCAAGCAGGACGATCCTGAACTCTTCGCCTACGTTGAAGAGCTCGCCATCAAGTCCGGCATGGAAGACGCCCTCCGCACCATCGACAAGATGGAACGCAAGGACGCCCGCAAGGCCGTGAAGGACAAGGTGAAGGCCCTCATGGCTACCGACGGGCGCTACGGCGAAGACGCCGCCGCCCAGGCCTGCATCGGCGAGATCCTCGAACACCTCGAAAAGAAGCTCGTTCGCCAGCGCGTGGTGGCCGAAGGCCTCCGCATCGACGCCCGCGACACCAA
>JAZQMJ010000316.1:0-33604 GCA_045543435.1 Mailhella sp. | reverse complement strand
CCGCTTGGCCTCCGACTTGACCTTTTTCAAAAGGTCCCCCTCCCCGCAGACTCTCTTCCTTCAACTTAGGCCCAGTGCACGAGGCCGGTGCGGACGACGTGGTCCATGGGGTCGGCCACGGGCACGACGCGCAGGCCGTAGGCGTGGAGGCCGTTGGCCTTGGCGGTGCAGGAGGCTTCGTAGGTGAGCATGCCGTCGGCTTCGGAAACGAAGGCGAGGTCCATGATCTCGGGCTGTTCGGTGAAGTTGGCGCCGTCGGTCACGCCGAGGAGCATCTGCACGCGCAGTTCTTCAGCCTTCATGTCGCCGAGGGTGAGCTGCAGCTTCACGGAGAAGGGCTTGCCGCAGTACACGGTGTTGCCTTCGAGGCCGGCCACTTCGATGTGCTTGATGGCGCAGGTGTTGAAGCGGCCGGGGATGGTCTTCTGCCATTCGGTGAGCTTGCGGGCCTTGGCCTGATGGTCGGCGGCCATGGCGAAGCCGCGGCGGGCGGCGGGCACATAGATCTGTTCCATGTAGTCGCGCACCATGCGGCGGCAGCCGTACTGGGCGGTGAGGGACTGCAGGGAGTTCTTGGCCACGAGGATCCAGCCGTGGGGCAGGGCGTCCTTGCCGCGCTTGAAGAACAGGGGCACGACCTTGTTCTCGAGGAGCTGGTACAGGGACTCGGCGTCCTCATAGTCGTTCTGCACGGCGGAGAGGGTGGCGTAGGTGGCCTTCGGGCCGATGGTCCAGCCGTTTTCGCCGTTGTCGCCTTCGACCCACCAGCCGTCGGAGATGCTGAGGTTGATGCCGCCGTTCACCGGCACCTTCTCGCCGGAAGTACCGGAGGCTTCGTGGGGGCGGCGGGGATTGTTCAGCCACACGTCGCAGCCGCGGGAGAGCCAGCGGGAGACTTCGAGGTTGTAGTTCTCAACGAAGAAGATCTTGCCGTAGAAGCGGGGATCGCGGGACCAGCGCACCACGTCTTCGATGAGCTCGATGCCCTTGGTGTCGGCAGGGTGGGCCTTGCCGGCCATGATGAGCACGGTGGGACGCTTGGGATCGTTGAGCAGGCGGGCCAGGCGGTCAGGATCGGCGAAGAGCATGGTGGCGCGCTTGTAGGGAGCGAAGCGGCGGGCGAAGCCGATGATGAGGGCGTCCTGGTTCAGAGCGGAGAGCCACTGCTCGCGCTCGTCGCCGGTGATGTCGGAGTAGGCGGAGCAGAGGGGCAGACGTTCGCGCAGGGCGTCGATGAGGGTCTGCTTCTGGGCGCGGCGGGCGGCCCAGAATTCGCTGTCCGGGATGTCCTGCACCTTTTCCCAGGCGGGGTCTTCGGTGTGCAGGTCGAGCCAGTTCTCGCCCACATAGCGGTCGAGCAGGGGACGGAAGGCGGGGCCGACGTAGGAGGCGGTGTGCACGCCGTTGGTCACATGGCCGATGGGCAGTTCAGCTTCGGCGAAGCCCTTCCAGACCTTGTGCCACATGCGGCGGGAGACCATGCCGTGCATCATGGAGACGCCGTTGGCCTGGGAAGACATGGTGAGGGCCAGCACCGTCATGTCGAAGGTGTTGGGGTCGCCGCCGTCCAGACGGCCGAGCTTGAGGAAGTCCTGCCATTCGAGGCCGATCTTCTTGGCGAACTCGGGGAAGTAGCGCTGCATGAGGTCGGCGGAGAAGCGTTCGTTGCCGGCGTCCACAGGGGTGTGGGTGGTGAACACGCAGGAGCTGCGCACGAGGGTCTTGGCTTCCTCGAGGGTGAGCTCGTCGCACTGCATGTGCTGATGCAGACGTTCGAGCACGAGGAAGGCGGAGTGGCCTTCGTTCATGTGCCACACGGAAGGAGCGATGCCGAGGGCGCGGAGCATGCGCACGCCGCCCATGCCGAGCAGGATCTCCTGACGCATACGGACGTCGCGGTCGGCCTCGTAGAGGCGGGCGGTGACGCGGCGGTCGTCGTCGGTGTTCTCAGGCACGTTGGTGTCCATGAGGTAGAGGGGGCACACGCCCACCTGCACCTTCCAGATGCGGGCATAGAGATTGCGGCTGCCGAGCGGCACGGAGATCATCAGGGGAGAGCCGTTCTCGTCGAGCATGGCTTCGAGGGGCAGACTGGCCGGATGGTTCTCGGGGTACACGGGGTTCTGGTGGCCGCGCTTGTCCACAGTCTGCTGGAAGTAGCCGTTCAGGTAGAACAGGCCCACGCCGATGAGGGGCAGGCGTTCGTCGCTGGAGGACTTCATGTGGTCGCCGGAGAGCACGCCGAGGCCGCCGGAGTAGAGCTGCAGGCTCTCATGCATGCCGAATTCGGTGGAGAAGTAGGCCACGGGGCGTTCCATGTCCACAGTGACGGTGCCGTCTTCGAGCACGTCGGAGAGGTGTTCCTGGGCCATGTAGGCGTCGAACTTCTTGGCGAGGTCCTTCACGGCCTTCACGAAGCTCTTCTTGGCGGCGAGTTCCTGCAGGCGGGCGGTGGGGGTGTTCTCCACCATGTAGATGGGGTTGTGGCCGCAGGCTTCCCAGAGCTCGGGAGACATGGACTCGAACATCTCCATGGCTTCGGGCTGCCAGCACCACCAGATGTTGGAAGCGATGTCACGCAGACGGCTGAGTTCGGCAGGGAGTTCCGACACAGCGTTCAGCGTGCGAAGGAAGGGGATGGAAGAGGGACGCATGGCAAGTTCCTTGGAAAGTTTGTTCTTGTGGGCGGAGGCGTGGCGGCGGGCATGGGCCTTGGCGTTGGCGCCGCGGTAGGCCTGCATGTAGAGCTGGAAGAATTCCTTCCAGTCGGCATGGGCGGAAGCGGCGCGCACGGTGCGGCGGCGCTGGTCCAGCTCTTCGTCGGAGCAGGAGGCGTAATGCACGAGCACGTCAGCGAGGTCGGCGACCACGTCGGCATAGTCCTTGCCCTTGCGGGGGATGACGCCGATGCCGGGCTGGGGACCGGTCTGCTGTTCGAGCTGGCGCACCCAGAGGCCGAAGCCGGAGAGGTCGGTGGTGATGGTGGGCACGCCGTAGGCGGCGGCTTCATGGGGAGTGTAGCCCCAGGGCTCGTACCAGGAGGGGAACACGCCGAGGTCGCCGCTGGAGAGAACGTCGAAGTACGGCATGTTGAAGAAGCCGTCCTTGCCGTCGAGCATGGCGGGCACGAAGAGCACCTGGACGGGGTCGTCCTCGGTGTTGTTCAGGCCGAGGCGGCGGCAGGTGTTCAGTATGGGGTCGTTCTCGGCGCCGTAGAGCTTGTGGCTGGTGAGGAAGCCGTACTCGGGATGAGCGGCATCGGCATGCACGGAGGCGTCGCCGTTCACGGCGTTGGCGTCGGGTCCGGTGTGGCCGCCCATCATGAGCATGAGGGCCAGCACCTTCTTGCCGGTGCCCTTGAGGGTCTCCTTGGCCTTGGCGAGAGCGTCGATGAAGAGGTCCACGCCCTTGTTGTGGTGCTCGTAGCGGCCGGAGCAGATGAGGACGCGGGTGTCTTCAGGCAGTTCGCGGCGCAGGAGCCTGTTCACAGGGGCGAGCATGGAGGCGCGGTTCTTCTTCGCCAGTTCGCGATCCTTGCTGTAGTCGAGGATGGCGGTGAGGTCGAGGCCGTTGGTGGTGACCACGTCGGGCTGGCGGCCGAGGAAGTAGCGGGCCTCTTCAGCGGTGATGCCGCTCACGGTGGTGAAGATGTCGGCTTCGCGGGCGCTCACGGTCTCCATGGAGCACTTGGCCACCACGTTGAAGCGGGAAGCTTCCTGAGAAGGGGAGATCTCGGCCATGCGGGCATAGATGTCGATGCCGTTGCCGCAGAGGGAGCGGCCAAGCACAGTGGCGTGCGTGGTGAACACAGTGCCGATGAAGGGAGCGAGCGTCTTGAGGGCGAGGATGCCGGCGCCGCACATCCATTCATGGAAGTGGGCTATGCCGTGGATCTTCTCGCGGGCGGACAGCACCTGATGGATGGTGGCGATGACTTCGCCGCAGGTGTAGCTGAAGGACACGGGCTCGATGTAGTCCCAGCTGCCGGAGAGGGAATCGACGCCGAAGCGTTCCCAGAGCTGACGCAGGAGCTGGTTGGAATCGTGGCGGCCGTTGAAGTCCACCAGGATGACGCGGGGGCGGCCAGGGATCTCCCAGCGGCCGAAGCGGCAGCGCAGATCCTTGTCCCTGAGGGCGTAGCGGATGGCACCCCAGCAGGGCTCGTCCGTTTCGGTGAACTCGGTGTTGTGCTTGGTGTCGGGACCGATGAGGAAGTATTCGCCGTCGAAGGCGCGCATGGCCTGCTGCGCCTTGCTGGCGACGACTTCATAGATACCGCCGACCTTGTTGCACACTTCCCAGCTCACCTCGAAAAGGTGGGTACGAGGAGTTTGGTTCATTGGGTCTCCAAAGGTTATTCGAAGAACACGACGCCCCGCTCCCTCCTTTTTCCAAGGAGGGAGCGGGGTCAGTCGATGGTCTTCTTCTTATTTTTTTACTGGCCGACCTTCGCAAGCAGTCGGATGCGGAAGTCTGCCAGAACATTCATGAAGTTGACGTACGCGTCCGCAGGGGCCTTGTACGGGGAGAAGTACTTGTGCACGTTGCCGTCAGCGGCGGTCTTGGTGCACATGTAGTAGAAGTGGTCGGAGCACTGCAGTCTCTGCCAGTCTTCCTGCAGTTCGGGGTCGTCCACCTGGGCGGCGAGGAACTGACATTCGTAGAGGGCGCGGAAGGCGTCCTTCTGCATGTCGTTGCGGATCCAGGCGGAGATGTCGCGTTCGGCGTCGGCCCACGAGGTATAGTAGGGCACGTCTATCCAGCCGCGGGCGGGATAGCGGTCGGCGGCTTCCGAGACAGTGAGGAAATCGAAGTCAGGGTCGGCCAGCACGAAGTCGGGCAGGGCGCGCATGAAGTCGAAGATGCCCGTGTCGGCCCACTGGTGTTCGCCGAAGGTCTCGTAATCCATGAAGAGGTTGATGACGTCGCCATTGCTCTTCACGCCCTTCAGCCAGTCGGCGAAGGTCTCGGCCATGAGGGGATAATGCTCCCACGAATGGTCGGAGAAGCGGAAGGCGATGTCGTCGGAGAGCTTGTGGTTCTTCATCATCAGCTTGATGCGGCCGCAGCCCTCGGGGTGGTACACGAAATCGGGCGTGCGCCAGTCGAGGATGCTGTCCACGCCTTCGGCGAGGACGACATCATAGCCCATGTCTTCGGCGACGCGGGCGATGTTGTTGCTGTAGACGAGCTCGGTATTGCGGAAGGCGCGCGGCTTCTGGCCGAACAGCTCTTCCATGCGCTTGCGGTGGCGGGCCACCTGGGCGCGGAATTCGTCTTCGGAGAAGATGAAGGAAAGGCTGTGGTTGTCCGTCTCGTCGAGGAATTCCACACAGCCGGTATCCGCCAGCTTCTTGAAGCTCTCCAGGACTTCGGGGGCGTATTCGAGGCACTGGTCGATGAACGAACCTGTCATGGAGAAGGAGATGCGGAAGCGGCCCTGGTGGCGCTTGATGAGTTCAAGCATGAGGGCGTTCATGGGCAGGTAGCACTTGGCGGCCACCTTCTGCATCACAGCGCGGTTTTTTTCCACATCTTCATAGTCGTTGTCAACGCCGATGTCGAAGAAGCGGAATTCGCGCAGGCGGTAGGGCTGATGCACCTGGAAGTAAAAACATACGGAAGGCATGGCTCACACCTCGCTTAGGCGTTGGGGCAGACGTGGGAGTAGGCCTGGAGTATGCCCTCGGCGGCGCGGCCCCAGGTAAGGAGCTGGAGGTCGGCCTGGCACTGGCGCAGGCTTTCCTGGGCCATGACGGGGTAGTTCAGGCAGTCCATGATGCGGTCGGCCATGCGGCGCACGTCCCAGTAGTCCACGGTGAGGGCGGCGGGAAGCACCTCGGCGCAGCCCGACTGCTTGGAGATGAGGATGGGCGCGCCGCACTGCAGGGCTTCCAGAGGGGCGATGCCGAAAGGTTCGGACACGCTGGGCATGACGAAGAGGTCGGCCATGGAATACATGCGGTACACTTCTTCCTTGCCGCGCATGAAGCCGGGGAAATGGAACTGGCTGCCCATGCGCAGTTCGGCCACGCGCTTCATCATGCGGGGGAGCAGGTCGCCGCTGCCGGCCATGATGAAACGGGTGTTGGGCATTTCGTTGAGCACGAGGCGTGCGGCTTCGACGAAATATTCCGGGCCCTTCTGGAAGGTGATGCGGGCCATGAACAGCACGCGCTTCTCGTTCTTGATGGCTTCGGGGATCTCGAAGGTGGGGATGTCCTCGTTCAGGAAGGCGCCGTTGTAGACCACGGAGACCTTGTGTTCCGGCACGCCGTAGCGTTCCACGGCGATGCGCTTGGTGCGCTCGGAAACGGCGATGACATGGTCGGCGGCGTGGAGGCCGTCGCGCTCGATGCCGTAGATGACGTCCCAGCCGTTGTCGCCGCAGCGGTCGAACTCGGTGGCGTGCAGGTGGGCCACGAAGGGCAGGCCGGAAAGGCGGCTGGCTATGGTGGCGGCGGGATAGGTCATCCAGTCATGGGCGTGGATGACGTCGGCCTTCTTCTTGGCGTTCTCTTCGAGCACCACAGCGGCGGCGGCAGTGGAGAAGCGGTACACTTCATCCATGAGGTCGTCCTTGTAGCCGCCGTGGAAATGGCTGATCTCGGCGATGTCGTCGCTGTTGAAGGCGTTGGAGTCCACGCTCTGGGAATAGTCGTAGCCGTAGGGGTGCAGGCGTGCGTTCACCGGGCGCATGAGCAGTTCGGTGAATTCGTCGTGTTTCTTCTGCTGGCGCACCTGCTCCACGGCCTTCTTGAGGGCGTGGGAGATGGGCACGCCGGAGGCGGAGCGCAGTTTGGCCTCGGACTGGCTCTTGCCGTCATCCTTCATGCTGGGCAGGATGAAGGTGAGGTCGACGCCCTTTTCCGTGAGGCCCTGGGTGATACCGAGGCAGGCAGTGCCGAGACCGCCGCTGATATGAGGCGGGAATTCCCATCCAAGCATCAGAACACGCATATTTTCTCCCCCGTTGTTTCGGGTCGATGAATCCTGGAAAACGAGTCCGAGGAACGCTTTTACAGCGTTTCCAGCCAGTTGTTCCATTCTCCCGGGTTGGACTTTTTGATAAGGAGCAGGAGGCGGAGCGCTTCGGCGCAGCTCCACGCCTGAGCGATGCAGCCGCCAGGGACATGGGGCTGGTCGCCATCGAGTATCTCGGAAACACTGCCCATGCCGGCCTCTTCGAGGTGGCTGGTGAACAGCGGCGTGAGCGTGCCGAGCACGTCGCGCACGGCTTTGGGGCTGCGGGCGGTCTTGACGACGGCGTCCACATAGGCACCCACGGGCCAGGGCCAGACCGTGCCCTGGTGATAAGCAAGGTCGCGCACGGCCTGGGTGCCCTGGCAGGCTCCCTTGTAGGCCGGGTCGGTAGGGGCGAGGGTGCGCAGGCCGTAAGGCGTGAGCAGGTTCTCGCGTACGCATTTCGTCACAGCGGCCTGCATCTTCTGGGAAAGGGGCGAGCAGGGCACGGCGACGGCAAAGATCTGGTTGGGGCGGATGCAGAGGTCGGGCTCGGCGCCGGGGCGCCAGGTGTCATGCAGGCCGCCGCCCATGACGTCCTTCAGCTCGTCGGAGGGGCAGAACACGCGCGCGAAGGCCTTCTTCAGGCGGGGCAGGAGCGCGGTCTCGGCAGGGGCAGGCTCGTCGAACTCGGCGGCCAGCTCCTTGGCGAAGGTGAGGGCGTCGAACCACAGGGCGTTGAGCTCCACGGCGCATCCGTGGCGTGGCGTGACGGGGACGCCGTTGATGGAGGCGTCCATCCAGGTGAGCTGGGTCTTCTCGCTGCCCACATGCAGGAGGCCGTCTTCGTCGGCGAAGACGAGCATGTTCCCGTCTTCATCGGGCATGGTGCCGCTGGCGAAGTGGCTGATGATATCCTTCACCACGGGCCAGCAGACGCGCTTGATGAAGGGCATCTCCTTGGGGCAGGCGAGGGCGAAGCGATGCACGGCCAGCAGGAACCAGAGGGAGGCGTCGGCGGAATTGTAGGCCACGCCGCCGAAGTTGCCCGCGCCGAGGAGGTTGGGCACGAGGCCGTTCTTCACCGTTCCGGCTATGGAACGCAGTATGGCCTTGCCTTCCTTCACACGGCCGGATTCGAAGGTGAGGCCGGGCAGGGCGATGAGGGTGTCGCGCCCCCACGGGCCGAACCAGTGATAGCCCGCAGGAACGATGGACTGGCCGGCGGTGCTCACGAGGAAGCGGTCGCATTCGCGGCGCAGATGCTCGAGCAGGGCTTCCTTGAACACGGGCTTGGGAGCAGTTTCGAAATGGCGTTCCCAGATGGTCTCGGGGGCTTCGGAAAGGGCTTCGGTACCGGCGGAGAGCCACACGGGATGGCCCGCGCTCAGGCTGGCGGTGAACACGCCGGGCATGAGCAGGTCTTCCTCGCAGTCGTAGCCGCGTTCGGCCTCTACGGGATACTGCACCTTGAAGTACCAGTCGGGGGCGGCTTCGAAGGAGGCGTATTCCAGGCCGGAGGCGGACATCTGCATGACGAGCGCGGGTATCTCTTCCTCGGGCTGGAAGGAGAAGCCCGTGCAGGGGGCGGTGCTCAGGCTGAGCGGGCGCACGGAGGCGGAGCGGGCCGGAGCGGCAGGGTAAAGATGGTTGATGTTGCGGCCGTTCACCAGCGGGCGCACGGTGAGGCGCAGGGCGCCGAGGGCGCGGGCGGCGGGAGTGTCGGCCAGCATGTAGCGCACGATGAGGCGGCAGGAGGCGCGGTCGAGCACGACGGAGCGGGTGAGGAGGACTTCGTCATCGCCTTCGCCGCCGAGGGAGAAGGTGAAGGTCACGCTGTCGTGGCTGGAGGCGGTCTCCTTGAGGAAGAGGAAGCCTTCGGGCCAGACCACGCCGGGATGGATGCGGCTTGAGAGGGGGATGGCGCGGCCATCGAAGGAAACGGAGTCTTCCAGGGTGGAAAGGAGCATGTATCGTCCGGCGGGCGTCTGCGCGGCGAGCAGGCCGTGGTAGCGGCGGGTGTTGCAGCCGGAGACCGAGCCCGAGGCGTAGTCGCCAAGGCTGTTGGTGAGGAGCCATTCGCGGTTCAGGCTGCTGCTGAGTTCGGAAGCGCTGGGACGGATACGAAATTCCATATACTGTTCTGGGACCTTTGGGCCTGCCCGGCAGGAAAATGTTGGGGCGCACGGGTTTTCTGCGCCTGCCGCCGAAATGGCGGATTTTCGTTTTCGAACATCTAACGAAAACCGTGAAAATGAGCTTTTCGAAAACGAAAGACCCTCGCAAGGGCAAATTGTATCCTTTTTGCTTTGGTATGGCAATCTTGAAAGTTGTGTGTTATTCGGCGGGATGTGAACAGGAGGCATCCATGATCATGCTCGCAGCCGACATAGGCGGCACGAACAGCCGTTTTTCCATGTTTTCCGTCGAGGGGCATAAGCCGGTCTACAAGTGCGGCGTCGTCATCTCGTCGAAGCAGGAAGAATTTTCGCATTTGCTGAACAAGCTTTTCACCTGCTGGCCCGTGGAATGGACGGCGCTGGCGAAGGCCTCGCTGGTCGTCTTCGCCGCCGCAGGGCCTGTGCGGGACGGCCGCATAGAGATGACCAACGCCGACTTCGCGGTGGATGAGGACCAGGTACGGAATTTCTTCCCCGATGCCGAAGTGCGCCTCATGAACGACTTCGAGGCGCAGGCCTGGGCCTGCCTTTCCCCTGTCCTCGAAACGGCCGAACGCATACTGCCCGGCGAAGGTGCGGATGCTCCCGAATTCACCAGCGCGTCGCCTGTGGCCGTGGTAGGCGCGGGCACGGGGCTCGGCGCGGCGTGGCTCATGCCGGGCGAAAGCCCCCGCGTACTGCCTTCCGAGGCCGGGCATATGTCCTTCCCCTTCGATATCCGCGACGAGGAAGAGCGCGCCTTCGCGGCCTTCCTCGCGGGCGAAAGCCCCATACTGCCCACGGCGGGCCATGTGCTTTCCGGCTCGGGGCTGGCAAAGCTCCATGAGTTCTTCACGGGGAAGGCGGAAAACCCCGCCCACTTCACGGCTTCCATGGAGTTCCCCGCAAGCGACACCTGCCGCCTGTTCGCGCGCTTCTACGGCCGTTTCTGCCGCATGGCGGCTCTTTCGCTCCTGCCGCAGGCCGTAGTCATCGCGGGCGGCGTGGCGGAGAAGACTCCCAGCCTCGTGCGCCACGAAGAGTTCGCCCGCGAGTTCGTTCGGGCGGCCGGAGCGCATGGCGAGTTCCTGAACCGCGTGCCCGTGTGGCTGAACCGCCACCCGCAGAGCGGACTCTGGGGCGCGGCCGAGGCTGGCGCCATGCTTGCCCGCTCGGGCGCGGAACATTGATTCCCCCGTATCCATCCTGCTGGAATACTTAGAAGCTTGAGGCCGTCATGAAACTGCGTTCCCGCTTCGTCTATTATCTCGCGCTCTCGGTGGCCGTGGTCATCTGGGGCTCGTCGTTCGCCGCTCTCAAGATCGCGCTCTCGGAGTTCTCGCCTGTGCAGGTGCTGGCCGGGCGCATGCTCACCTCGACCCTGCTCTGCCTGCCCGTGGCGCGTTCGCTGTGGCATATCCTGCGCGAGGACAGGAAGACACTGCGTGTGCTTCTTTTCGCCGTCCTGTGCGAACCCTGCGTCTATTTTATTTTTGAAGGCTATGCCCTGCGCTACACCACGGCTTCGCAGGCCGGGCTGGTGATGTCCGTGCTTCCGGCGGCGGTGGCGCTGGGCGCGTGGCTGTTCCTGCGTGAACGCCTGCCCCTTGCCACATGGCTGGGCTTCGCCGTCTCCTTCGTGGGCGTGCTGGTGCTGAGCCTTGGGGCGCAGGCTTCGGAGAGCGCGCCGAACCCGCTTCTCGGCAACTTCCTCGAACTTTTGGCCATACTCAGCGGTTCGGCCTATGTGGTGTGCGCGAAATATCTGAGCCGCCGCCTGAACGCGGTACAGCTCACGGCGGCCATGTCCTACGCTGGCGCGCTGTTCTTCTCCTCGCTCTGCCTGTTCCCGCAGACGCTCGAACCCGTGACGCTGGAAGTGGCCCTGCCCTCGTGGATGCCGCTGGCCTGCATCGTTTACCTTGGCGCGGCGGTGATGTTCCTTGGCTACGGCCTGTATAATTTCGCGCTCACGGGCATGCCTGCCGGACAGGCCACGGCCTTCATGAACCTTGTGCCGGTGTGTTCGCTCCTTCTGGGCGTGCTGTTCCTGCAGGAGCACATGACGCTGATGCAGTACGGCGCGGCGGCGCTGGTGGTGGGCGGCGTGGTCCTTTCGCAGATGCCCGGACGCCGCCAGAAAGGAGGAAGCCATGAACAGTGAGACCGAAGCCCTCATCCTCGGACTGGCGGAAATGCTGAAGGCGCGCGGCTGGATGTGCGCCACGGCGGAGTCCTGCACAGGCGGGCTCATCGGCGCGGCGCTGACGTCAGTTTCCGGCTCGTCGGAGTGGTATGCGGGCGGCGTGATATCCTATGCCAACAGCGTGAAGGTTGGGCTTCTGGGCGTGAGCGAAGAAGACCTTGCGGCGCAGGGCGCGGTGAGCGAGCCTGTGGTGCGGAGCATGGCGCAGGGCGCGTGCCGAGCCACGGGTGCGGACATCTCTTGCGCGGTGAGCGGCGTTGCCGGCCCGGGCGGAGGCACGCCGGAGAAGCCCGTGGGCACAGTGTGGATAGGCTGGAGCCTGCACGGCGAGACCCGCGCCCGGAAGTTCCAGTTCTGCGGCGACCGCGACGAGGTGCGCGCACAGACTGTCACCGAGGCCGTACGCGGCATGCTGGAGTGGGTGAAGGAAAGATAGAATAAGGAAGCCCTCCGCAATGTTGATACGTTGCGGAGGGCTTTTTTTCGTTAAATTTTCTGGAAGAATTCTTCGTCTATTTCGTAGGTTTTGACCTCACGGACGCCAATGCCGAATTCTGCGATTTTGTTGATGAATTCTTCACCGTCAATCAGGTCGATTTGTTGCTTGCCGGGACTGGAAGCCTCTTCTTTTGCCTGTTTGGTAAAAGTGCCAGTCGTGATGAGGATTCCCTTTTCAATGTTGGTTGTGAGTGAGCCTCGGAAGTCGCGGATTTCGCTTGCGCCGACAGAGCCGCTATATCGTTTGCACTGGAAGGCAACATTGAAGCTGAAGATGCCGTTGATTTTCAGTTTACCAGTGCCGTCTATCCCGCCGTCTCCGGATTTTTTCGTCACTTCGACCTGAACGAAACCACATTCCCTGAGAAGTCTCTGGGTGAGACGTTCAAAGCCATATGGGTTCATGTTGTGAAGAAGTTCGGATAGCTTTGCCTGCCACGATTTGACTTCATCGGGACATTCAGTTTCCATTTCAGGAACGGAAAGTGCGGAGCTTTTTTCTTTTTGTGCTGGTTTACAGAGTTTTTTGAGTTGTTCCGCCGAGTGGTCTCTTTGTCTGATGGCGGCAAGCTCTTCCTGCGAAAGAGTATCCTTATTGGAGAACTCTGGAGTTATCGACCATACGGAACGGGTACTGTTTTCGATAACTTCGGCTTTTTTCAGATAAGTTCTGGCCCATGCCAGCCGATACTGAAGCTCTGTCATCGTGGTACTGCCTAAATGAGGATAATCCACTACAGAGTCTGGAAGGTTCATTAACTCGATGATTTTATCGAGAATTTCGTTATTGCCTCCAGAGCCACCTAAAGCTTTCAAGGCAGAAAAAGTGGGGACAATGAGCTGATAGAATTGAGGAATATTAGGCGTAGACTTGGTGGCCATAGGTGAACTCCCATGTTATTAGGGATAATTTACCATTGGCCTATCGAAAAAGCTAGATCTCGGTTTAGTTTTGGGGGATGCGTTTATTCTACTTCCCCCGCTTTTCCTCGTTCTCTTCCATGAATATCTGCCACACGGTTATGAACAGCACCGCAAGCATGGGCCCGGTGACGAAGCCGTCCATGCCGAACATGGTGAAGCCGCCAAGGGTCGAGAGCAGGACGAGGAAGTCCGGGAGCTTGGTGTCGCGCCCCACGAGCACGGGCCGCAGTATGTTGTCCGCAAGGCCGATGACGCACGCCCCGTAGGCTATGAGAAGGCCGCCCTGCCAGTAATGCCCCGTGGCCAGCAGGTACAGGGCCGTGGGCATCCACACCAGAGCCGCGCCCACCACGGGGATGAGCGAGAGCAGGGTCATCACCACGCCCCACACCAGCGCGGCGCGTATGTCGAGCAGCCAGAAAATCAGGCCGCCCAGCGTGCCCTGCGCTATGGCCACGAGCAGGCTTCCCTTCACCGTGGCGCGGGTGACCGCCGCGAACTTGCCGAAGAGCAGTTCTTCCCGGTGGTCGCCGAAGGGCAGGGCGCGGATGAGCAGGGCGCGCAGTCTGCCGCCGTCGCGCACGAGGAAGAAGGAAATGTACAGCACCAGCGCAAGGTTGGTGAGGAAATGCGCCGCGCCGCCCGTGAAGGTGACGGCGTTCTTCGCTAGGAAGCCGCCAGCCTTGAGCGCGAAGCCGGATATCCACGATTTCAGCTGGGCCGCGCTGTAGCCGTATTTCTCCAGCCATTCCACGGCGGCGGGGAAGGCCGCGCTGAGCTTGTCCACGGCTTCCGCCATGGAAGAGCTTCCGGCGGCTATCCTCTCGTACAGGGCCACGCCTTCCACGGCGCAGGAATACAGCACCCACGCCAGCGGCAGTATGATGGTGAACAGGCTGGCCAGCACCGTGAGGAGCGCGGAAAGGTTGCCCCCAAGGCAGAAACGTTCGCGCAGGGTGCGGTTCAGCGGCGAGAACAGCACGCCGATGACCACGGCCCAGAGTATGACGTCGAAAAAGGGCAGGAGCAGCCAGCCGAAAAGGCAGGTGGCGCCCGCAAGGAGAAGCAGGAAGGCGCGGGATTCGAAAAGGCGTATCTCTTGCGACATGTATCGCTCCGGCCGGGAGTACCGGCAAGGTCGGGCCGGTCAGCTCCGGCTCAGTTTTTCTTCAAGGCCGGGCTCGAGCTCCACGCGGAACGAGCCTTCGCTCCTGTCGATGCGCACCGTGCCCGGGGCGGCCTTCTTCATGGGATGGATGAATTTGGCCAGCGAGTACTGGATGTCCGCGTGGCCCTGGTCCTTCTGCCAGCTCTTGAGCGCGGCAAGGATGCCGGCCTCGTGCAGGGTGCGCTGGGGAACTTCCTGATTGGCGTGGTCGCGCCGGATGATGACGTGCGCGCTCGGGCCGTCGGCCGTGTGCATCCAGTAGTCGTGCGGGGCGGCCAGCTTGAGGGCTATGCCGTTGCCCTTGGTGTCGCGCCCGCGCAGGATGAGGAAGCCCTCGGAACTGCGGAAGGCCTGCACCTGCTTGGGCAGATCGGCAGGCAGGGGGCGGCCCTTGCTGTCTTCAAGGAGCCTGCCTTCGCGCGGATCCGGGCCTGCGCCCACGCCGGTCTTGGCGGCCTGGCCGCGCAGGGCGGCGGCTTCGGCCTGCTCCTTCTCCTCGCGCACGGCGGCGCGGCGGGCTTCGAGGTGTTCGAGGCCGCGGCGGCCGCGCCCGGCCTGATGGAACATGTGCATCATGTTCTCGCGCACGGTGAGCTTCTTGTCGAGCGCGAGGGTGATGTCGCCGTCTTCGCCTTCGAGCGTGACGGAATCGAGCTTGTCCTGCGCGCCGAACTTCCAGAGCTGGCCCTGCAGGAGCAGTGCGTCCTTCTGGCGGGCCTGCATGGCGGAAAGGCGTTCCTGCTCGGCGTCGAGCTTCTTGAGGAGCTTGCCGAGGCGGGCGGCTTCGGAGGCGAAGGGCTTGGCCGCGTTCTGGCGCGCCTGTTCGGCAAGGCCGCCGTAAACGAGCGATTCGCCTGCCTTGGCGAGGGCGGGCACGGGATCGTCGAAAACTGTTTCCGTCCACTCGCCGCCAAGGGCTTCGAGCTGGGCCTGCGGGAGCGGCCACGCGGAGACTTCGTGGCGGGTCGTGCCGTCTTCGCGGGGGCTTTCGTAGAGGAAGACGTCGCCGCCGCCGAACTCGAGGTCGGCTATCAGGGCGCAGGCGTCCATGGGGGCGAGGTGCGGGATGGTGCGGCGCAGGGCCGGGGTGAGCACGTCCCACTCGCGCCAGCTTTCGGAGGGCAGGGCGAGGAAGTCGGCAGGCCATTCCGGGCCGTCGTAGAGTTCGGGAGCTTCGAAGGAGAGGGCCGGGCCTTCGCGCAGGTCGAGGCAGAGCCAGGGCTGGGCCTCGCCGGAGAAGCCTAGCCAGAGCTGGCGTTCGGTCCAGCGGCAGACGGCGCGGGTGACGCGCTGGTCGGAGAGGTGCTTGCGCAGGCGCATGACGAAGGCGGGCGGCTGGGCGTTCACCGGTATGCGGTGGTCAGCCACGAAGAGGAGGGGGGCCTTGCGGTCGGCGCGGAGCACGAGGAAGCGCTTGCCTTCGCGGCTGTGGCCGCCGAAGAGCGCGAATACATAAACGTTGGGGCCCGGAGCATGGATCTTCTCCATGCGGGCCCCCATGAGATGCGGAATGAGTTCGTCGCAGAAGCGACGGAAGAGATGTGCGTCCATATGCTAGGTGCGCAGAAAAGGGTTTAGCTTCCCCGGATTTCTTCGCCTTCTTCCTGACGGGCTTTGCAGGAAACGCAGAGCGTGGTGACGGGGCGGGCCTTGAGGCGGGGAAGGCTGATATCTTCGCCGCACTCTTCGCAGACGCCGTATTCGCCGTCATCCATGCGCTGGAGGGCTTCCTTGATCTTGGTGATGAGCTTGCGCTCACGGTCGCGGATGCGGAGGGTGAAGGCGCGGTCCGACTCTGCGGTAGCGCGGTCGGAAGGGTCGGCGTAAGAGGCCTGACTGTCGGTCATCTCTTCCAGGGTGGAGTCGCCGTTGCGCTGGGCATCGACGAGCATCTGGTTGGGCAGATTGCGGAAGTATTCAAGTTCCTGAGGGGTCAAGGTCTTTCCTCCTGCAGGGCATGGGCATGCCCTGATGAATTGGAAATACCTAAACCATAAATCTTCGGCTGTAAAGCACGAAAACGTTACAATCCCAAGGATTGCAAGGCTTCCTGGAGGACGGGGTAGCCGGCGATGCAGTGCTTGTCGAGGCTCTGGTTCTGGAAGCTGAGGAAGGGTACGCCCGCGGCCCGGGCGGCTCCGCTGTCGCTCGCGCTGTCGCCGATGAAGAGCAGGGAGGAGGGCTCGAGCCCCCATTTTTCCGCGATGAGGAGGGCTCCGTCAGGGGCGGGTTTGGGCGTGGGCACGGAGTCCACGAGCACGACGGGGTCGAAATAGCCGTGCAGGCGGCAGTTGTCGAAGATGATGTCCATGCCGTCCCTGCGGTTGGTGTCGATGCCCATGGGGATGCCCGCGGCCCTGCACAGGTCGAGCACGGCGTGCAGGCCCGGGAAATGGGTGATGTGCGGCATGATCTCGTCCCGGTAGGAGAGCTTGCGCACGGCGTCGCGCATGAGGGGGCGCAGGGGCTTGGGTATGATGACGTCCAGCACTTCGTTCACCGTGCCTGCCTGCACGAAGTCGTGCATGTTCTCGGGCAGGGGCGGCAGGCCGACGTAGTTCCGCAGATAATTATAGTAGGCGATGTTGGCGTCGCGCGAGTCGATGAGCACGCCGTCGCAGTCGAAGATGATGCCGGAGGGGAGGCCGCGGTTCGAGGCATAGACGCTCTTGAACCAGTCCGCGAGTTCTTTTGCGCTGAGATGGGGCATGACTTTCTTGGTGAAATGGAAGGTGAATTCTTTCATTGCGGCAGGACGAGTATGAGGGAGCGTTCGAGCTGGGCAGAGCCGAGGCCGCGTTCGAGGCGTTCTGCGGCGGAGCGTCCGCAGAGGGCGGCGAGGGCAGCGGCCTTCAAGCTCAGGGTGCGGGCGCCGGGCAGGCCGAGGCTTTCGGCGGGAGCGGTTTCGGCCTCCAGTTCGGCGACGGCCTGATCCATGGCCGGGCTGGATACCCAGAGTGCCGTGTTTTCCGGCATATCGGGCAGGAAGGCGAGGGCGGCGGCCAGCGTTTTCTTCCAGTCGGGCAGTTCCTTGTCGTCCGGCAGGAAGGAGGCTTCGCCCACGCGGGTGCGGCCGGAGATGAGGCTGGCCAGCGAGCGGCGGGAATCGCTTATCTTCTTTTCGAGCTCGGCCATGTCGAGGGCCTGCTTTTCCTGGAGCCAGGCGAGCAGGAGCACCTGCTGGGCCGTCTGGCGGAGCGGCTGTTCCGGGGCTTCGGCGGGCAGGCCGGACATCTCGCGCAGGGCGCGGCGTTCGGCGTCGGAAAGGTCGGCAGGGGCGTGTTCCGCGCCGAGGGCGTGCACGGGGGCGCCGCTTGCGCCGTCGCGGCAGGCGCGTTCGTAGTCGGCAAGGCAGGCCGAGGCGATGGCGGGCGAAAGGGGCATGGCCGGAGCCCATGCGCTTTCGGGCCGCCGGGGCAGGCCGGGCCAGAGCGTGGCGACGCCTTCGGGCAGGGCGGCAAGCTCGGCATGCAGGCGGGGCAGGGCGAGAAGGAAGTAAGCGTCCATAATGATCTCCTCAGGCGAATATATGCGCGGACGGATTTTGAGGCAATCCCGCAGGGCGCGGAAACATGGGACATTTTTGCGGCAGGTCTTCCGGGGTGCTTGCCTTTTCCCCATGCCTCCCGTATAGAAAACAGACAGTTTGGAGAGAAAAGCTCCGGAGGTTATCTATGTTTGGTATTGGTACGCAGGAAATTCTGATCATCCTTGTCATCGGGCTGGTCGTGTTCGGCGCGAAGCGTCTGCCTGAGATCGGCGGCGGCCTCGGCCGCGCCATCCGCAACTTCCGTCAGGCCGCTTCCGAACCCGATGAGATCGACATCACCCCCAAGGGCGACAAGAAGATCGAAGACGAAGACAAGAAGGCCTAGCCTTTTTCCATACGGCCTTTTCATGCTGTTCGGTGCAGAGTTTCTTTGCCCCGCTGCGATATATCGCGCATAGGACAGGCAGAGTGTATTCGCTGAAAACAAAGCCCCGTCTCCTTCATGAGGGAGGCGGGGCTTTGCTGTATCTGCCCTTCAGAAAAAGGAAAGCCGCCTTGGAGAGAGGCGGCCTTTCCGGTGTGCAGGCAGAAAAAGAGATGCCGCGCGCCTGAAGCACCTGCCGTACTTCAGGTGTGGCTGTCTCGCTTCGCTACCTGTTCTTTTTGAGGCTGTTGCGGTAGTCGTCATAGCCGTTCCAGCAGAGGAGGCCGATATAGACGAGGCATGCACCGATGGCTATCCAGGCCGCACAGAGGTCAATGATACCGAATTTGTCAAACATGTTCCACCTTCACTGATAGAAATGAGGGGAGCGGCATGGGCCGGCTCAAATAAGATCCACAGGCATGCTCTGCTTTTCGCATGATTTACATTGCGTAAGCATAGATATGCAGCCTGTTATGCATTGACGAAAAAACGCATAAAGCGTTGCATAAGTACCAGTGCGCGATGGTAAATATATTTTTCACATTCAAGTATGAACATGAAGCGTTGACAACGGGTGCAGAGTATAGTCTCGAAAGCCAAAGGTCAATGATTAAATTTCGTAATTATGTGATTTTATTTGTAAATATTACATTGTAACATGTGTTTGAAATTCATTTTGTGGGCGTTCGTGAATGATGCAGAAGAAAAAATAAGGTGCAGTATGCTCTTTTTTCGGAGTGATTGAGTTTTGCTGTTCAGAAAAAGGTGTTTTTCGGGTTCTGCGTAGATGGATATAGGCATGGACAAGCGATGCGTTGCAGAGATTTTGCTCTCGTGAGTTCTTTCTGGCCGCTTTCCAGATTTATCTCCGGCATTCAGCCACGCCCCCAAATTTTTTTGAAAGTTTTCAGGGCATCAGCGGGTTCATGCCGTACGGGCGTGTTTCGTTCCGTTTACAGAAAAACGGAGCAGTGCTAGAAGCAGGAAACCAGAATCAGACTGAAATCATATCGTTTTTCCCGGGGCGATCTGAGGGATGGGCATGATGCATAGTAGAGTTTCCTGTATTCGTCGATTGGGCCTGTACATGGCCGTGATGCTCACGCTGTTTTTTGCCGCGAGTCTTTCCGGCTGCCTGCCCAAGGAGGGCAGAACAAAAGCCTGCCAGTGCGCCGCCTTCTATCAGGGAGAGCAGAAGGACGAGATAGCGCAGCGGGTGCGGGAGTATGGCGTCGTTCAGCCTCCTGCCGTTGAGCTTCGTTCCTTCTCGAGCGATGCGGATCTGGCCAAGGCCATGTTCATCGAGGGATATTACCCTGTAGGCCGCTCCGAGTTCGTCAGCGTTCCCTATGGCCATGAGGCGGATCTGAAGAAGTGCGCTTCCGAGCTGGGGGCGACACGGATACACGTTTCTGTGAAGCATCACGGCGTGCAGTATCCCGGCGGCGATGTCTTCAAGTATTCCGCAGTGTTCGGAGTGAAATGCGATGAGCGCCGCCATGCCGGCCTGCTCATGCGGCCTGCCCCTGACTACATGAAAACGGCGCTGGATGCTCCCGAGGCCCGCGAAGTCGTTGCTGTGATGAAGAAGAGCCCGGCCTTCTATGCGAATATCCTGGCAGGCGACATACTCCTTTCAGTCAACGGCCGGAGGGGTGGAGCGGGCAAGGACTTCAAGACCGGAACCAATTCCGTCATCGTATGGCGGAAAGGGCATAGCCTCGAGAAGCAGATGGTACTGGGCACGGGGGGCGACCTTGAGAGGGCTCAGGCCGCCCTTGCTGAGAATATCAGGAAAGACGGGGCGACAGTTTCCAAACCGGGAAAGCAGATAGACGCTCCCCGGACATCCACGTCTGCCATCGCCGTTCCCGATATGGGAGCTCTGAGGCAAAGTGGAAGCGGTACGGGCTTCTATTTTACGGCCGACGGATATCTGGCTACCAATCATCATGTCATCGAGGGCGGCAAACGCTTCCTTGCTGTCGATACGAGAACAGGTGAGAGGGCAGAAGCCTTCTTTGTTGCTCAGGACGCGGAGGGGGATATCGCCATACTTCGCGTCAAAGGAAAGAAAAGCCGCCCCATTCCGCTGGCAAGGCATTTCGATCTGAAACGCGGTGAAGATATCATGACTCTGGGCTATCCTAAGCCCAGTCGGCAGGGAATCCAGCAGAAAGCCACCTTCGGTCGGGTGAATGCGACGACAGGAGCGAGGGATTCTTCCAGAGAGGTCCAAATTGATATCCCGCTCCATCCGGGAAATTCAGGAGGACCTGTCATAAATTCGTATGGTCAGACTGTCGGCATAGCCACGAGTGGATTTATCGGCAGCCAGAACGTCAACTATGCAAGAAAGGTCGACCTGCTCCATACGCTCATCCGAACCGTGCCCGGACTCAAGCCAGCGTCTTCTTCCGGCATGCAGAAGTTCTCTTTTTCGGAAATGGCGGAAAAGTTCGAGTCCTCCGTGGTACTTATCCTTGTTTATGAGTAGGGTTTCGGGGGACAGGGCGAAGTTTCCGCCGTTGGAGTTTTTTCAAAATTGTCATATTTTTAGACTGGGTGAATCTTTTTTCTAACATTTTTGCCAGAAACGTGTTGACAGCGGAAAATAAAAGGTATTACATCAGGCCAGCTTTTTAGCAGAAGCACATGATCCCGCTGAAACTGCCAGAAAGCCGCAAGGCCGGCTGGTAGCGGAGGGAGCTCTGGAGAATCCCGTCATGGGTGCCGAAGGTGCAAGGCGCAAGCCGAAACTCTCAGGCCAAAGGACAGAGCTTAGTGCCGTACAGCCTTTGCCGGTTTTCCGTGCATAGCTGTCCCTAAGCATTTCTCTAGAGCAAATCTCGTGTCGTGATTTGCTCTTTTTTTGTCTCGGAAGACTGGCGCGTTGAAAAGCCGCGCAGGCTCCGTAAACCCTCTAAAGGAAGTTGTCATGGATTTCGTCGTTTCCTTCGTTGATGCAGTCAACAACGTGCTCTGGGGCTGGCTCCTTCTCTTCCTCCTCTGCGGCACCGGCATCTACTATACCTTCCGTCTGCGCTTCATCCAGGTGCGTAAGTTCCGCTATGCCTTCAAGCGCCTTCTCGGCAACGCCTCCCTGCATGGTGAAAGCGCCGACAAGACCGGCATGAGTTCCTTCCAGGCCCTCACCACCGCCATCGCCGCCCAGGTGGGCACCGGCAACATCGCCGGCGCCGCTACCGCCATCGCCGCCGGCGGCCCCGGTGCCATCTTCTGGATGTGGCTCAGCGCCTTCTTCGGCATGGCCACCAACTACTCCGAAGCCGTGCTCGCCTTGAAGTATAAGGAAACCAACGAAGCCGGCGAAACCGTCGGCGGCCCCGCCTACTACATCCGCGCCGCCTTCAAGGGTGCTTTCGGTAAGGCCCTTGCCGTGTTCTTCTGCGTCGCCATCATCCTTGCCTGCGGTTTCATGGGCAACATGGTGCAGTCCAACTCCATCGGCTCTGCCTGCGAAGCCGCCTTCGGCCTCAACTCTGTGCATGTCGGCATCTTCGTGGCCGTGCTTGGCGGCTTCATCTTCATCGGCGGCACCCAGCGCATCGCCCGCGTGACTGAAAAGCTCGTGCCCATCATGGCCGTGCTTTATGTGCTCGGCTGCCTCGTGGTCATCTGCGCCAACATCACTGCCATCCCCGAAGCCTTCAAGACCATTTTCGTGATGGCCTTCAGCCCCGAATCCGCTGGCGGCGGCGCCCTCGGCATCACCATTCAGAAGGCTATGCGCTTCGGTGTTGCCCGCGGCCTGTTCTCCAACGAAGCCGGTATGGGTTCTACCCCTCACGCCCACGCCCTTGCCAAGGTCAAGCATCCTGACGATCAGGGCGTCATGGCTATGATCGCCGTGTTCATCGACACCTTCGTCGTGCTCACCTGCACCGCCCTCGTCATCGTCGTCACCGGCACCTGGACCAGCGGCGTGACCGGCACTGCCCTTGCCCAGGCCGCCTTCGGCACCGTGTTCGGTTCCTTCGGCAACACCTTCATCGCCATCTGCCTCTTCTTCTTCGCCTTCTCCACCATCATCAGCTGGTACTTCTTCGGCGAAGTGAACGTGAAGGCCCTGCTCGGCACCAAGTATGTGAAGTTCTACGCCATCATCGCCCTCGGCTTCATCGTGCTCGGCTCCAGCCTCAAGGTGGACCTCGTGTGGAACATCTCCGACATGTTCAACGGCCTGATGGTCCTGCCCAACCTTCTCGCCCTCCTCGCCCTTTCCGGCGTGGTCGTGGCTGTTGCCAAGTCCAAGGAAAGCGAAAAGTAATCTCGGCTAAGTTCCTATGAGAGAAGGCCCGGTCCGCAAGGATCGGGCCTTTCTTCTATCCTCTGCCTGTTGCAGGAAGGGGCGATTTTCCGATATGATAGCGAAAACATGATTCGAGGTCGTGCCATGAAGCAAAAGATATCCCGCCGCCGTTTCCTCTGTTCTGCCGCCGCATTGGCTGGCGGACTCTCGCTTTTCGGGGCGTCTGTCGCCTTTGCGTCCCCCGGCATGACCTGCGGTGCCTCCCAGGGCCTTCCTGCCTTCATCGACCCGCGAGGCTGGAGCGGCGAAGCATGGAAGGCGGCTCTGCCTGTCTTCCACAAGATACAGGAGCATCCCTTCGTCAGAGGACTTGCTGACGGCTCTCTCCCCGAAGACGTGTTCGCCTTCTATATCCGGCAGGATGCTCTCTATCTGGAAAGCTACGCCCGCACCATGTCGCTCATTGCCGAACGCCTGCCGAAGCAGAGACATCGCGACCTCATGCTCGGCTTCGTCAAGGATACTCTCGCCGCCGAACGCTATATGCACGAGCTGTATCAGGGCATGAGAGCGAAGCATCTGCCGCCTGCCCCCGCCAAGGCTTCGCCGACCTGCCAGCTGTATATGTCCTATGAAGCCCGCATCGCCGCCACTGCTCCTGTGGAGGTGGCCTGCGCTGTCATCCTGCCGTGCTTCACTGTGTACCAGCAGACGGGTACGCACCTGCTGGATGCCCGCAGGAAGCAAGGCAATCCGTATAATGACTGGATAGATGCCTACGCCGATCCGGCTTTCGATAAGGCCACCCGCGCCGCCGTGGCCCTGTGCGATGAGCTTGCTGACGCCGCGTCGCCTGCCGTCCGTACCCGGATGACGGAAGTCTACTGTGACGCCACCCGCATGGAATGGATGTTCTGGGACAGCGCATGGAAGAAGGAAGGCTGGCCTGTCTAGCCGCCTCGCTCTCCCCAAAATTCCCACGGAAATTAAAAGAAGACCGCCGCCCCGAGCTCCGAGCGGCGGTCTTTTTTATCGTTCAGTCAGCCGGGCTTATTCGCCCATGGCTTCCTTGAAGCGGACCTGCAGGGCCTGCATCTTGGCCTTCTTGTCCATGAGGTCGGCCTGGCGGGCCTGTTCGGATTCCACCAGTTCGGCGGGGGCGCGCTTCACGAAGTTTTCGTTGGAGAGCTTGCCGTTCAGGGCCACGAGGTCCTTGTCCACCTTGCCGATCTCCTTTTCGAGGCGGGCCAGCTCGGCCTGGAAGTCCACGGCGCCGTCGAGCAGCACGATGACTTCACAGCCGCGCACCACGTTGCTGGCGGAAGCCTTGGGGGCGTGGGCGTCGGCGTCGATGGTCAGGGTCTCGAGGCGGGCGAGGTCGAAGAAGCCGCGGCCGGCTTCGAGCAGGGCGGCCTGCTCTTCAGAGGCGGGGCGCAGGACCACGGTGAGCTTGTAGGAAGGCTTGATGTTCAGCTCGGCACGGATGGTGCGGATGGCGCTGATGGCTTCCTGCAGGAACATCATCTGGTCGGCTTCCAGAGGCTTGCGGCACTCGGGGCGTTCAGCGGGGTACAGCTCGGTGGCGATGTCCGTGCCTTCGTTGCCGGGCAGGGAACTCCACACTTCGGCGGTGACGAAGGGGGCCATGGGGTGCAGGAGGAGCAGGATCTCCTTCAGCACAGTGTAGAGCACATACTGGGCTTCTTCCTTGCGTTCGCCTTCTTCGCGCATGTCGGCCTTGATGAGTTCAAGGTACCAGTCGCAGAACTCGTTCCAGAGGAACTTGTACACGCACTGGGCGGCGTCGTTGAAGCGGTAGCTTTCGAGAGCGGCGTCTTCTTCGGCCTTCACTTCTTCGAGGCGGTTCAGGATCCACTGATGGTGCAGGCCCTTCACGGCGCCGAGGTCCACGGCCTTGGGGGCGGCGTCTTCGGGCAGGTTCATGAGGGCGAAGCGGGCGGCGTTCCACACCTTGTTCATGAAGTGGCGGTAGCCTTCGATGCGCTCTTCGGACATGCGGATGTCGCGGCCCATGGCGGCGAAGGCCGTCAGGGTGAAGCGCAGGGAGTCGGCGCCGTACTTCTGCACCATGTCCTGCGGGTCGATGCCGTTGCCGAGGGACTTGGACATCTTGCGGCCCTGGGCGTCGCGCACGAGGGCGTGGATGTACACTTCCTTGAAGGGCACTTCACCCATGAACTGCTGGCCCATGATGATCATGCGGGCCACCCAGAAGAAGAGGATGTCGAAGCCGGTGACGAGCACGCTGGTGGGGTAGAACTTCTTCAGCGTGTCGGTCTGTTCAGGCCAGCCCATGGTGGAGAAGGGCCACAGGGCGGAGGAGAACCAGGTGTCGAGCACGTCGGGGTCCTGTTCCAGCTTCACGCTGCCGCACTTGGGGCAGGACGTGGGATCGGTCTCGGAAACGATGAGCTCGCCGCAGTCAGGGCAGGTCCAGGCGGGGATGCGATGGCCCCACCAGATCTGGCGGCTGATGCACCAGTCGCGGATATTGTCGAGCCAGTTGTAGTAGGTCTTGGTCCAGTTCTCAGGATAGATCTTGATGTCGCTGGGCACGGCGGCTCGGGCGCGGGGGGCGAGCTTGCTGAGGGCCACGAACCACTGGTCGGAGACGTAGGGTTCGATGACAGTCTTGCAGCGGTAGCAGCAGCCCACGCTGTGGCTGAGCGGTTCTTCGGCCACGAGGTGGCCGTTCTCGCGCAGTTCTTCCACGATGGCCTTGCGGCAGTCTTCGCGGCTCATGCCGGCGTACTTGCCGCAGAGGGCCTCGTCCTGCATCATGTTGCCGTTGTCGTCGATGACCTGGATGAACTCGAGGTTATGGGCGTGGCCGAGGTTCCAGTCGTTGGGGTCGTGGCAGGGCGTGACCTTGAGGCAGCCGGTACCGAATTCGCGGTCCACATAGCGGTCGGCGATGAGGGGGATCTCGCGGTTGGCTATGGGCAGGATGAGCTTCTTGCCCACGAGGCCGGCGTAGCGTTCGTCTTCAGGATGCACGCACACGGCGGAGTCGCCCAGCATGGTCTCGGGGCGGGTGGTGGCGATGGTCACAGAGCCGGAGCCGTCGGCGAAGTCGTAGCGGATATGCCAGAGCATGCCCTTGGAGTCGATGTGATCCACTTCGTCGTCGGCAAGGGCGGTGTGGCAGCGGGGGCACCAGTTGACGATGTACTTGCCCTTGTAGATGAGGCCGTCCTTGTAGAGCTGGACAAAGACCTTGCGCACGGCACGGGCGAGGTTCTCGTCCATGGTGAAGGCTTCGCGCGTCCAGTCCACGGAAGCGCCGAGGCCCTTGATCTGCTCAAGGATCTGGCCGCCGTACTGCTTCTTCCATTCCCACACGCGTTCCACGAAGGCTTCGCGGCCGAGGTCGTGGCGGCGCTTGCCTTCCTTGGCGAGGGCGCGTTCCACCACGTTCTGGGTGGCGATGCCGGCATGGTCGGTGCCGGGGAGCCACAGCACGTTCTTGCCCTTCTGGCGGGCATGGCGGCAGAGCACGTCCTGAAGGGTCTGGTTCAGGGCGTGGCCGATGTGGAGGATGCCCGTGACGTTGGGCGGGGGGATGACGATGGAATAGGGTTCGCCGGGGGCGTCCATATCGGGAGTGAAGGTCTTGCCTTCTTCCCAATGCTTGCGCCAGTGAGCTTCCACTTCCTGCGGTTCATAGGCTTTGGACAGCATGTGCTAGGCTCCAGTAGGTTTAATATCGGCCGTATGACCCCGCTCACTTGCGGAAGTCCCGGCTTGTGCGTATGCATAGGACACGGAGGGAAAACATGATAAACATCCTGTGGGACGCTTCCCATATCTGGGGCTATCTGCTTCTGCACGCCGTGAAAGCGACGGGCATTCCTTTCCGTGTACTCAAAGGGTTAGACATAGCCCATTCCGGCCTGACAGGCAAGATGCTCATCGTGCCCGGAGGCTCTGCGCGGCGCAAATTCGAGGCCTTAGGCGCGCAGGGAACGGAAGCCATACGCCGCTTCGTGGCGGAAGGCGGGCATTACATGGGCTTCTGCGGCGGCGCGGGGCTCGCTCTCTCCGGCAGTCTCGGCCTCTGCCCGTGGAAGCGCGACGGCATGCCCGACCGCATGCAGCACCTCGTTTCAGGGCATCTGGTCTGCGAAGTCTCTTCCGGGAACGATATCATCCCCGCCTCCCTTTCCGGCAAGCCTGCACTCCTGCCCGTGTGGTGGCCGGGCCGCTTCGACGAGCCTGCCGACAGGCAGGGCGTGGAAGTGCTCGCCCGCTATCGTGCCGCAGGGCCTGATCTCTACGTTGCCGACATGCCGTATTCCTCCATGCCCGGCGATATCCTTGCCGAATGGAGTTCCATGTACGGCGTGAACCTCCGGCCTTCCATCCTTGATGGCAAGCCCTGCGCCGTCATGGGCGAAATGGGCCGCGGAAGCTGGCTGCTCAGCTACAGCCATCTCGAAACTCCCGGCGACGGCACGCCCGGCTCGGATCACGCCAGCCGCTGGTTCCTGCATATCCTGCGCCAGTGGAGCGGCGAAGATATCCCGCTGGCCGCCCTGCCTCCTCTCATCCCCTCGTCCCTGCCCATACTCTGGGAGGACGCCGACCTCATTTCCTGCGCCCTGCGCCTTGAAGCCCTGCTGGAACTGGCCCGCGAGCTCGGCCTGCTCTTCCCGCGCAACCCGTGGCTTCTCGGCTGGCGTTCCGGCGTGCCGGGTTCGCAGTTCAACAGCCTGAAGGCCGCTCTCTGCACCACGCTGGGCTTCACGCCCGACGACAGGCGTACCCGTCTCTGGGAAGCCCGCCGCGAGGAATTCCTGAAATCTTTCGACCTGTTCGAACAGGGCGCGCGCAGCTGGCTCCTTGCCCGCCGCCTCTCCGAGACCCTCGCGGATTCCAGCCCCGCCATGCTCCCCCGCGAACTCCTCGTGGACCAGCGTACCTCCCTCTTCGGCTCTCCCATGTTCGGCGGCGGCCTGAGCGAGCACCTGCTGGATATTTTGGAAGAATTGGTGTGATGCTTTAAATTGTATATCTTTAGGAGTCCATCGTTATTTTATCGTTCATCCATGATTGGTTGATTTTTCTTTTATTAGAAGATCAAGCTTGTCATCCCATTTCTTTAGAGGGGTGAGTATGCGAGTTGTCAAATTGTCCATGATGCGAAGACGTAAAAACTCTATCAATGTACACGAAAAAAATACTGCTATTATTGTTACAATGGACCATGCTATAAATTCAGGTCTGTCAAGATGATCTGCGACATGGCAGACTTTTTTCCATAGCCATGGACGAATAAGCTTATTGTCATGGATAAGATACACTCCGAACATGCATGCTGCAAATTGATTAATCCATCTGCGAGAACCTATTTGAAGCTGTCGGAACAAAAGAAGTAGTGAGACGGAAATGATTACTATGATAAAGCTATTCATAGAATGCCAGCTAGACCAGCTCCATTCTTGAAAGCCATGCCTGGCTAGCACATCACAGCCCAAAATCCAAAGAAGTATTGCAGAGCTACTAATACAAATAATGAACGTTAGTTTGCTGATATTTAGGATATTTTCAGGAATGTACAATCGTATATACGAAGCAAGTATAAATAAAAACATAAACCACAAAAGACTAGAAAAGTAGAAAATGCTTTTATAATATCCAATAAAATAAAGTAATGTTGGAATGAAAGACCATATGATTCCGGTAGTCAAAAGAAGAAGCTCAACTCTCTTTCTTCCAAGCTTTATGATAGAAAAACTCAGAAATGGACTGAGAAGCATCAAGGTGAAAAAACAGCTTACAAACCAATATTGATTTGCTGTGATTGGAAAAAAAGCTTTTGCTAGTCCACTAACAGAAAAATTTACTTTTCCAGTAGATACAAAAACGGCAAAAATTATAATACTATAAAAAAATGTGCTCAACCATAGTCTAATCAGATTTGTAACCTTTACCGTGCGAGTCGCAAGAAAATAACCGGAAATGAGAACAAAAATATTAACACCAAGTTTGCCACCACTGCTAAGAATCTGTGCAAAAAATAGATTTATTGTTAATGGATAAGAGGCCTGATTAAGAGGCATTCCTCCATGAAATGAAAAATGACTTGCCACTATAAGTAACATCGCTAAAATTCTAAGAAGCTCAAGATTGGAGTCTCTTTCCTTTGTCAGGAGCGTATTAGTCGCGGCCATTAGTGTTCTCCATGATAACAGGCTTTGAATGTGTCTATGGTGGCGAAGAGCAGGAAAGGAACACTTTTTCAAAAGTTTCCTTTCCCCTTCCCCAGAAAACTACATCTCTATCCCTATCCAGGTCTTGGCGGCCCAGCCGATGAGGAAGGAGACGGCGGCCACGCCGAAGCTGATGCATATCATTTCCGTGAACTGCGGGCGGAAGCTTTCGCGGCGCACCACGGAGACGAAGAAGGTGAAGGCCGCGATGATGCAGGCGGCGTTGAAGAGGCAGAAGCCCAGCGCGAGGAAGGGCGAGGAGAACATGGTGTAGGGCAGGAGCAGGAAGGCCACGGTGATGAGGTAGGCAATGCCGGTATAGACGGCGGCCTTGAAGGGGTGCTTCTCATAGGGGTCGGCCTTCTTGGAAAGGTATTCCGAAGCGGCCATGGAGAGCGTGGCGGAAACGCCGGTGATGAAGCCGGCGAGGCCCACGGTGGCGTTGTTGCCGAGGGCGAGGGTGAAGCCTGCGAGCGCGCCGGTGAGCTCCACGAGGGCGTCGTTGAGGCCGAGCACCATACTGCCGATATACTTCAGCTTTTCCTCGTCTATCATGGCGGCGAGCTGTTCTTCGTGCTTGCGCTCTTCTTCCATGAGGTACTTGGCTTCGGGCACTTCGTCTATGATGTCGGAGTAGCGGCTGCCGGCCTTGTCTTCACCGAATTCCAGCAGGTTGATGACGAAGGTCAGGCCGAAGACCCAGCCCATGGCAACGTAGAGCCACACCTTCCACTTGTTCGGCAGGCAGGACTTGGCGGTATAGCGGCCCCACACGGCGCAGTGCGCGGCCTCTTCCTCGGCCATCTGGCGGAGTATCTCGCCGTTCTCGCCTTTGATGCGCTTGGCAAGGATGCGGTATATCTCGCTGTCGGTCTTCTCGTTGACCTGCATCTGCTCGATGAGCTGTCTGGTGCTTGCTTTCATATGTTCCCCTCCGGCGCGCATGCGCCTCTTGATATCTGCCGCGAAAGTATCCTTTACGCACAGAGCTTGCAACAAGGTATTATTTTTGTGGATGGGCTTCCCCCTCTTGTGCAGAAAGGATTGCCGTTCTATACTTGCGCATTGATTAATGTTCGCACCACAACCTCTTAAGGAGTAAGGATATGGCTCTCGATCCTAAGAAGCATGCGGACTGGGAAATCGCCCAGGATGCCGAAAAAACCATGAAGACCGTCTATCAGCTCGGCAAGGAGCTGGGCCTTGAAGAAAGCGAACTGCTTCCTTACGGCCACTACATGGGCAAGATCGACTACCGCGCCGTGCTGAAGCGTCTGGCCGACAAGCCCAACGGCAAGTACATCGACGTCACCGCCATCACCCCCACTCCTCTGGGCGAAGGCAAGTCCACCACCACCATCGGTCTGGTGCAGGGCCTCGGCCTGCGCGGCAAGCTTGCCGCCGCCGCCATCCGCCAGCCTTCCGGCGGCCCCACCATGGGCATGAAGGGCTCTGCCGCAGGCGGCGGCCTTTCCCAGTGCATCCCGCTCACCCAGTATTCCCTCGGCTTCACCGGCGACATCAACGCCGTGACCAACGCCCACAACCTCGCCATGGTGGCCCTCACCTCGCGCATGCAGCATGAGCGCAACAACAGCGACGAACGCATCATGACCCTGTCCAAGATGCCCAAGCTGAACATCGACCCCACCAACGTGAACATGGGCTGGGTCATGGACTTCTGCTGCCAGGCCCTCCGCAATATCATCATCGGCATGGACGGCGTGAACGGCAAGTTCGACGGCTTCATGATGCGTTCCCGCTTCGACATCGCCGTGGGCAGTGAAGTCATGGCCATCCTCGCCGTGTCCAGCGACCTCGCCGACATGCGCCGCCGCATGGGCAAGATCATCGTCGCCTACGACCGCAACGGCAAGCCCGTGACCACCGCCGACCTCGAAGTCGATGGCGCCATGACCGCCTGGATGGTGGAAGCCCTCAACCCCAACCTCATCCAGACCATCGAAGGCCAGCCCGTCTTCGTGCATGCCGGCCCCTTCGCCAACATCGCCCTCGGCCAGAGCTCCGTCATCGCCGACCGCATCGGCCTCAAGCTCTGCGACTACCTCGTCACTGAATCCGGCTTCGGCGCCGACATCGGCTACGAAAAGTTCTGGAACCTCAAGTGCCACTACAGCGGCCTCACCCCCGATGCCGCCGTCATCGTGGCCACCGTGCGCGCCCTCAAGAGCCACGGCGGCGCTCCCACTCCCGTGCCCGGCCGTCCCCTCCCCGAAGAGTACTCCACCGAGAACGTGGGCTATGTGGAAGCCGGCTGCTGCAACCTCATCCGCCACATCGAGAACGTGAAGAAGTCCGGCGTGTCCCCCGTGGTGTGCATCAACTCCTTCGTGACCGATACCCCCGCCGAGATCGCCAAGATTCGTGAGATCTGCGAAGCCGCCGGCGCTCGCGTGGCTACCTCCACCCATTGGGAACACGGCGGCAAGGGCGCTCTGGAACTGGCCGACGCCGTTATGGACGCCTGCGAGGAAAAGACCGAGTTCAAGCCCCTGTACGACTGGTCCATGCCTTTCAAGGAACGCATCGAACTGGTGGCCAAGGAAGTGTACGGCGCCGACGGCGTGGACTTCTCCGCCGAAGCCGAAGCCAAGCTCGCTACCATCCAGCAGCGTGACGACGCCAACGAACTCGGCCTCTGCATGGCCAAGACCCAGTACTCCTTCTCCGACAATCCCAGCCTCAAGGGCGCTCCCACCGGCTGGCGCCTCAAGGTGCGCGACGTGCTCATCTACGGCGGCGCAGGCTTCGTGGTGCCCGTCTCCGGCACCATCTCCCTCATGCCCGGCACCGGCGCTAACCCCGCCTTCCGCCGCGTGGACGTCGACGTCGAGACCGGCAAGGTCAGCGGCGTGTTCTAAGAGAGAGTTTTTTGCGGGGGAGGGAAGGAAACTTTCTCGAAAGTTTCCTTCCCTCCCCCGCGCCTCCTCCCATCTTTCAAAGCTTTTTAATTGAGTGAAGGGCCGAAAAGGCCCTTTGCTTTTTTAAAGGAAAAAGCCCTGCTGTAACGGCAGGGCTTTTGTGTTTTCTACGATTTATCCCTTAGTACGAGAACAAGCTGGGCAATGAGCGAGATGACTTCCTCCTGCTTGGCTGGGGGCAGGGGATGGATGAGGGCCGCCAGCGTTTCCGCATTGGAAGATGTATTCTCAGAAGGTTCACGGAAAAGATCGGAGGCTGAACAGCAAAGCAGCGTTGCAATAAGTTCAAGGCGGGCGAAGCGTGGTGTTATGTGGCCGTTTTCTACGCGAGACATCACATCCGGGGCGATATCCAGCTTTTCCGCAAGTTCTGCCTGGCTCATCCCTAACAGATGGCGACGGCGCGCGATATTGGCCCCTAGTACTCGGGCAAGTCTTTGAGGTTTTTTTGCCGGCATTTTCCATTCCTTCTCGTATCCTACGAACTTCATGGAAATGGAGGGAACTTGGAATATGTGTTTTAATACAAGCTTGCTTTAAATTAAAATTAATGTAAGTGTGATGATATCCGTTAGGTAAAAATATAAAAGTGTATTATTTTCAGTATATTGAAAAGTAATACGCTTTAATCCTGTGATTAAACTTTATTTAAGGAGTGTGCTATGCTCACTAAGGGTGCAATCGGCAATCTTGTGAACCGCTACAGAGCGGTCCTCAAGAAGTGCAATCTCATCAATACCTTCGGCTCTCTCGCCGTGGCCTCTATGCTCGTGCTTGGCGGCGCGGGCATGGCTGGTGCTGGCGTTTTAACTGATGGCGACAACATCCATATTACCGATGGAGCTACTTATACTCTTGGCTCTGACACTGTTACTATAAAAGAAAGCACTACTGGCACGATTCTGAAATCTGGCAAAATCGAGCTTTCTGCTGGTCAGACCCTTAATATGATTTCCGACGAGAATTCAACTATTAATGGTGTAATCGGCCATTATGGCACCAGCTCCGTCATCGGTGAAGGTGTTCTTAATATCACTGGCGAAAAAATGACTACTGGTATTGCCTATGGCAACCATACTGTTGACGTTAAAGAACTTCATATTGAAGTCAAAGGAGATGCCGCAGGTATTTATGCAACTGGCGACTCCTACTGCCCTGCCGCAGTGAAAGATATCAAGGCCGATATCATCTCCATCAAATCTCTCGCCACCGCCATCTCCATGACTGGTAATACTGGCGAAACCATAAAGATTTCTGATTTCAACCAGCTCTCCGTCACGGGTGGAAAAGAAGGCCACGCTCTCCGTAACATGGGCGGCGACAACACTCTGACTATCATAGGCAACGCCGCCAGCACTCTTGACTTCATAAGCGAATCGAGATCTGCCCTCCGCCAAGAAGCTGGCAAAACCACCATTGAGGGCGGCACCATTTCTTTCACCGGCAATGGTACCAAAGCCAGCCATCCTTTCGTACTCGGTGTGAAAGGTGGCACCGCGACCATAACTGCCGCTGAAAAGCTCACCATCACCGACAACACCCAAAATGAAACTGGTGCCATTTCTGTCAGCGGTGGCCAGCTGGCGCTTGAAAGTGGCAAAGAGATTATCGTCAACGGCAATGTCAAGCTTACCGGTGGTTCTACTAACTTCACCGCCCCCACCACCTCCATCACCGCCACTGGCATGGCCGTTGAAACCACCGGCACCAGCACCCTCACTGTGAACGGCGGCCTCGACGTGACCGCTTCCGGCTCTGACGTGGTCCGCGGCCTCCGCGCCATCGGCGGCAGCACCATGAACATCGGCGACGCCTCCTCCGACGTGACCATTTCCGTCACCGGCGATGCCGACGCCTATGATGTCGTTGCCGTTCAGGCCAAGGAAACCGGCACTGCCGTCAACATCAAGGCCAAGAACTTCACCGTCAATGTGGACGCCGCCAACGCCGACGGCATCGCCTACGGCATCCTCGCCCAGAACGCCACCGCCACCGGCGAAAACAATGGCGCCCAGCTCAATATCGAAGCTGAAAATATCGACGTGACTGTCGCTGGCGACACCGGCTCTGCCATCGTCGCCATGAGCGAAGGCGTGCTCAACCTCAAGGGCAACGTCAAGGCCTCTGCCAAGAACGTCATCCTCGCCCGCGGCAACGCCTCTGCCGAAGTCAACATCGGCGCTGAGGGCAAGACCACTCAGCTCGACGGCGACATCAACTTCAACTGGGCTTCCAACAGCCGCACTCCTGTTGACGCCGATGTCAACGTTGTGCTCGACGGCGCCGACTCCAAGTGGGACGGCAGTTCCCTCGTGAGCTGG
>JAZQMJ010000315.1:0-2087 GCA_045543435.1 Mailhella sp. | reverse complement strand
GCTGGTGATGCCGGAGCTGGCGTCGATGGAAACAGTGAAGCCCGTGTTCTGCTTCAAGCCGCTGGAAGGCATGAGCGGGAGCTTGAGGGCATCGGCCTGTTCGGGGGAAAGCGCAAGGCAGACGAGGCCGCAGGCATGGCGGGCCATGAAGTTCACGGCGGCGGCATCAACGTGTTCGGCGGCAAGGACGAGGTGGCCGCCGGAATTGCGGTCCTCATCGTCCACGAGGATGATCATACGGCCGCTGCGGATATCGTCGATGGCCTGTTCTATGGAGCAAAGAGAAGACTGACGCATGACAAACTCCCTGGAGATGTCTGACATCAGGGCTGAACTGGATATGGAGAGAGGAGGGGCCTCGGAACGGAGGCAGTGGACCATTCTCTTTCATCCGGACTTTGACCGCCGGCTCCGGCTTCGCACCGGATCTGCGCCGTTCCCCATGGAAAGGCGCCCGCGGGCTGGCCCGCCTTGCGAGCATCACCGCCGGTGGGGACTTCCACCCCGCCCTGAGAGCTGATGTATTGTTAATGTCCCGCGCTCCTCTGTCAAGGGAAAGCGCGCCTTTTCTCGGGATTTCCGGCCTCTTGCGCCTTTTTCCCGGTCAAGCTCCGGGCTGGAGGCTTTTTCAGGGGCGAGGCATAAAAAAGCTTGCGTTCCGCTCGAAATAAGGCTAAAGAGTGTTTCCCATATTTTGCGGCGACCTGAAAACATGCTCGCCGAGGAGATCTCTCTTAGCGGAGAGTTTAGATAAAGGGCAGAGTATCTGCCTCCACTAAGAGAAGCCTGGAAGCTAGCCCGGGCTTCTTCCTTTTTAACATGTCCGCCGCAAGGCAGGAGACGCCATGGAACCCCTCTTCTCTGCTTCGCCCTCCGAAATGGGCGAAAATCCTTCCCTTGCGGATGTCCAGCTCCTTGCCGACGGCGAACTCATGAGCCTGTGGGAACAGACCCAGCTTGCCGTGGCCGCCATCGAGGGCCGCGGCGGAAGCGCCTCTACGGCAAAGCATTATGAGCGGGCCGTGCTCATGGAACTGCAGAAGCGCGCCGCGCTCCTGCCTCCCGGAGTGCTGGTCGGCTCTGCCCGGCCGCAGGAAAATCCCCTGCCGGAATCCGACGCCGTGCCCCATATCATGATCATGCGCGCATGAACGAAAAAGCCCCGTTTCGAACGGGGCTTTCTTCGTATTACACGGCGGCTCTGCGCTTTTCCCAGAGCTTCATGTCCTTCATCTTCTTGCGGCGGGTGCGCTGGAGGCTCTTGCATACGAGGGGCACATCGACCTTGAGGCCCCACTTGCGGCGGTAGGCGTCGGCATCGAGGCCGTGCTGGGCGAGGTGCTTGCTGGTGATGAGCTTGAACACCTTGCCGCATTCGAGGCAGGTGATGGTCTTTTCCTTGATGGAGCGGGAGGGATTGGCGGTGAGGGATTCCTCATCGTCTTCGCCCATGTCGCTGTCGCTCATTTTCTTCAGGCTGGTGGAAAGACTGCGTATCATATTCACCATTTCCTCTTCCTGCATGACGCGGACAGTGGCCTGAGCGGTGGCGAGTTCTATTGCGAGCTTGAGATGATCGTCCATGGAGATCTCCTTGTAAGGCATGAGGCAGGAGGGAAGGGGCTTGAACTTGCTCCTGCCGGAACGTGGTTATGCGATATGCGCTTTATAAGGGGCGGCCCGGAGGAGAGAGGACCGGACCGCCCGGCCACGGAAGGTGCCGCCTTGCCTGGCGGCACAGCCATCAGAGAACAGGTCTCCTAGGCATGAGGTTTGAGGCCGCAGTTCACGGCGCCGTTCCTGCGTATCCACCAGTCGAAGCAGAGGTGGGAAACGAAGATGGCCGTGAACATGGAGGCGAGTATGCCCAGCGCCAGCGTGACGGCGAAGCCGCGGATGGGGCCAGTGCCGAACTGGTACAGCACGGCGGCGGTGAGCAGGGTGGTGAAGTTGGCGTCGAGGATGGAGCTTCTGGCTTCGCGGAAGCCGGCGGCCACAGCCTCGCCCATGGGGAGCTTTTTGCCTATCTCTTCCCGTATGCGCTCGAAGACGAGCACGTTGGCATCGACGGACATGCCTATGGTGAG
>JAZQMJ010000314.1:0-4931 GCA_045543435.1 Mailhella sp. | reverse complement strand
CATTAAATATATGTTTTCCAGACGCACTCAGCTGTGGCTCGGCACGGCTTGCGAAGCAAGACGAACGAGCCGCAGAAATATGGGGGGCTGGGGGAGATTATCTCCCCCAGAAAAAAATAAAATATATTTTCCAAGGACATTCCTCTTATGGCGTCGAATCTTGTGCAGTATCCGGGTGCGGGCTGTATTGTTGAATTCATGCAGGGCAACGAGCCTCAGATCGCGTGGGTGATGGAAGAGCAGAAGGGCAAGGTGCGCCTTTTCCTCCCGAACCGCCGCGAGACCACGCTTTCGTCTGCCCGTCTTCTTCCGTGGTCTGGGCCGAGCTATCCTGCCGCCCAGAGCAAGGACGCCATGGTGGAGTACCTTGAGAAGCACGGCGAGCGCCGCAAGCGCCTTGCCGCCGAAGTCGCTCCCGTGGAGCTCTGGGAAATGGCGCAGGGCGAACTGCCCAAGGCCAGCGCCGAGTGGTTCGCCGAGCTGGGCTACACCAGCCCGGACACGGACACCATAGCCGCCTGCGGCCGCGCCCTCCTTTCCTGCAAGACGCATTTCCGCTTCCAGCCCCCGGAATTCGAGATCTACGATGCCGACACGGTGGAGTCCCGCCGTCAGGCCGAAGAGGCCGCCCGTATGCGCGAGGCCATGGTGCTCGGCGGTGCGGACTGGTTCCGCCGCCTCTGGGAAGCCCGCATCGGCCGCCATGCCGCTCCGAACCCTGACGACGCTCCTGCCGATCCGGTGCGCGGGCGCCTCGAGCACATGCTCCGCGCCCGCATGGCCGACCCCGAGACTGTGGAGGACGACGCCCTCTGGAAGCAGGTCACCAAGGGACTGCCGGACGACCCGCATCTTCCGCTCCTGCTGGCCATGACCTGGGGCCTCGTGCCCGAGCATCACAACTACTGGCTCGACCGCGCCGACTACGAGGCCGGCACCGCATGGGAAGAAGCCCATGCCGAAGCTACGGCCGCGCTCATCGCCGCCGTGGCCGATGACGCCCAGCTCCCTCCCGCAGAAGACACCCCCTTCATCAGCATCGACAGCGCCACTACCCGCGACATCGACGACGCCTTCCATATCTCCAGGGCCGAAGACGGCGGCTGGGATGTGGACGTGGCCCTCGCCTGCCCGGCCTGGTTCTGGGACTTCGAATCCCCGCTGGGCAAGGCTGTGTTCGACCGCGCTACCAGCCTCTATCTGCCCGAAGGCAACTGCCACATGATGCCCGAAGCTCTGGGCGAAGGCGCGTTCAGCCTCTTCGAAGGGCAGAAGCGCCCCTCCCTCGTGGTGAGCGCACACATCGGCCCCGACGGCGCGCTGAGCGAAGGCCGTTTCCGTACCGCCGCCGTGACGCTGGCGAAGAACCTCACCTATCCCGACTGCGAGGCCGTCATCGAAGGCCGTGCGGAAGCCGGGAATCCTGCCTCCGTGTGGACGGAACAGCTCGCTCTCGCCGCCGAGATGAGCCGCGTCCGCCTCGACTACAGAGTGGAGCAGGGCGCAGTCATCATCGAACGCCCGGACCTCGACTTCGAGCTTGAAGGCGAAGGAGCGAACGTGAAGGTGAGCATACGCGAGACTGAGGCCGCCCCTTCCGCCATGCTCCTCGTGGCAGAGCTCATGATAGTCGCCAACGCCGTTCTGGCCGACTGGGCCGTGAAGAACGACGTGGCCCTGCTTTTCCGCACGCAGGATGTGGCCGTGCCCCGCGAATACGCAGGCGTGTGGCGTTCCGCTCCGGACATCGCCCGCGTGGTGCGCATCATGGTGGCCGCTTCGCTGGACGTTCAGCCCCGCCCCCATGCCGGCATGGGCCTTGCCGCCTACAGCCCTGTCACCTCGCCCCTGCGCCGCTTCCCCGACCTTGTGAACGAGGCCCAGCTCCTGCATTTCCTGCGCCACGGCGAGCCCCGCTGGAGCCGCGAACAGCTCACGTCCATGCTCCTGCCCCTGGGCATGCGCCTTGAGGCCGCCGGCCAGGTACAGCGTTTCCGCCCCCGCTACTGGAAGTACCTCTATATCCAGCAGCAGGCCGCCCAGCATCCCAACGAATGCATATGGCGTGCCGAAGTGGCTGAAGAGAGCGATATGTGGGTGAACGTGAACCTGCCGGAAGTCCAGCTCGGCCTGCGGGCCAAGCGCCAGCTCTTCGGCGAGAAGGTCTTCCCTGGGCAGGAATTCATGGTGCGGCTCGGCAAGGTGAACCCCCTGCGCAACGAAGCCGTCATCCTCGATGTCGAGGAATATTAGAAGTTCGTATCGGGCACCTGTGAACAGTTGCCCATCAGCCCCCGCTGGTATATAAGGAAAGCCGACTTTCTTTCGCATATGCCAAGGAGAATACATGCCTGCTCAAAAGGCTTCGAATATCATGAAAGCTCTTCTGCTCCTCTGCGTGGCGCTGTCGCTCACGGCCTGCCTTCCCAAGGACCTGTTCAAGGTCAGCGCCGATCAGGCGCATCAGGAAGCCGTGGAATCCGTGGGCACGCTCGATGCCGAGCTCGCCATGGATAGGGAGATAGAAGAGGCCAGCCTGTCGCCTTCCAGCCTTGTGGGCAGCGAGAACCTGAGCGTTTCCTCGCTGTCTTCCCACGATGCCCTGTTCGGCAGTTCCCTTGAACTTGCCGAAGAGGACTATTCGCTCCTGCCTGCCGGCCTCATGATGCTGGAGGGACCGGAAGCCCTGCCGGAGCCGGGATATGTTCCCCGCACCGCCGCACATACGGAGCGTATGCCTGCCCTCGGTTCGGCCGAGGCCAAGGCTCTGGCCGCCCTCAACACCAAGAGGATACTGTGCAAGCCCGGCGACAGGGTGTGCATGACTTCCCCCTACGGCGTCCGGCGCGGCAGGCGTGTCCATAAGGGCATAGATATCCGTGCGCCTCTCGGTTCTCCCATCATGGCTTTCAAGGGCGGTGTGGTCACCAAAGCCGAGTACAACCGCACCTACGGCTATATGGTGGATATCCAGCAGGACGACGGCCTCCTTGCCCGTTACGCCCACATGAGCCAGATCCTCACCCACAAGGGTGCGAGAGTGACCAAGGGCCTGCGCATTGGCCGCATAGGCTCTACGGGCCGCTCCACGGGCCCGCACCTGCACTTCGAACTTCTCAGGGACAACAGGCAGACCAACCCCATGGTCTTCCTGAACAGCCTCGACCATCTGGTGAAGCAGGGCGACGCCCAGGACTACGAGGCCGCCCGCAAGGCTCTTGCCCAGAGAGGGCCTCACAAGAAGGGCAAGCGCTACAAGGCGACTTCCGGCAAGAGCTCCGGAAAGCGTTCCGGCAAGGCCAAGGCCATGCCTGCTACCTATAAGATAAAGAACGGCGATACGCTCTGGGATATCGCCCGTGCCCACGGCACCAGTGTGAGAGCCATACAGGCCGCCAACGGCGGCAGCATCAAGAACCTGAAGCCCGGCAAGACCATACGCATGCCCAGGCGTTAGCTTTTCCCGCTTCTCACTGAAGCCTTTTCGACCTCCCGAAGACCTTCCGTTTTCGGGAGGTCTTTTTTTGCGCTCATTCTCATGTGCCCGGGCAACATTACAATTTCTCTCTCAATCCTGCGGGGATAGGTTTCCTTCTGAATACGGCAGGCCTTCAGGGACTGCCTCAACAAAAGGAGGAAACATGCATCTTACCCCGCGAGAGATGGACAAGCTTCTCGTTCTGACGCTGGGCGAAGTGGCCCGCCGCCGCAAGGAACGTGGGCTGAAGCTCAATCATCCTGAGGCAGTGGCTTTCATAACGTCGACTGCTCTGGATGAGGCCCGTTCCGGCAAGACTGTGGAAGAAGTGATGAACATGGCCCGCAAGGTACTCACCCGTGCCGACGTCATGGAAGGCGTGCCCGAGATGATCCCCTTCGTCCAGCTCGAGGCCGTGTTCACGGACGGCAGCCGGCTGGTCACCGTGCACGACCCCATAAGCTGACGCTTTTTCTCTGTTCCCCGCAACCGCATCCGCAGGCCGACTCGCCTGCGGCGATAAGGAGGATACCTTGGAAAAGAAAGACAAGACTCCCGTGGGCGGCGTCATCTACGCCGAAGCCCCGGTCTCCTTCAATGAAGGCAGGCCCGTCACTGTCGTCAAAGTCCGCAACACCGGCGACCGCCCCATCCAGATAGGCTCGCACTTCCACTTCTTCGAAGTGAACCGCGCCCTGGAATTCGACAGGGCCGCGGCCTACGGCATGCGCCTGAACATCGCTTCCACCACGGCGGTGCGCTTCGAGCCCGGCGATGAGAAGACTGTGGAGCTCGTACCTTTCGGCGGGCTTCGTGCCGCGTACGGCTTCAACGATCTCGTGGATTCCTGGACCGGCGATGCCCACAGCAGGGCCGTCAACATAGCGAAGGCCGATGCCCTCGGCTTCAAGAACGTCAGGCACTAGGGAGAGACCATGCCGCAGATATCGAGAAAAGAATATTCTTCCCTGTTCGGCCCTACCGTGGGCGACCGCATCCGCCTCGGCGACACTGACCTCTATGTGGAGATCGAGAAGGACCTGCGCGGCTACGGCGACGAGTCCATCTACGGCGGCGGCAAGACCCTTCGCGCCGGCATGGGCGGCGATTCCCGCTCCAGCCGCGACAATGGCGTGCTGGACATCGTCATCACCAACGTGACCATCATCGACGCCGTGCAGGGCGTCATCAAGGCCGACGTGGGCATACGCGACGGCATCATCGTCGGCATCGGCAAGTCGGGCAACCCTGCCGTGATGGACGGCGTGGACCCTGAACTCGTGGTGGGCAACGCCACGGACGCCATTTCCGGCGAACATCTCATCCTCACGGCCGGCGGCATCGACACCCACGTCCACCTCATCTCTCCCCAGCAGGGCGAAGCGGCCATCTGCAACGGCGTGACCACCTTCTTCGGCGGCGGCGTGGGCCCGACGGACGGCACCAACGGCAC
>JAZQMJ010000313.1:0-1804 GCA_045543435.1 Mailhella sp. | reverse complement strand
GCCGGTGCCGATGGCCCAGACGGGTTCGTAGGCGATGGCGAGGGCTTCAGCGGGAGTCTCGGCAGGGACGTTCTTCAGGCCGAGCTTGAGCTGGCGTTCCAGCACGTTGCGCAGGAGACCGGATTCGCGCTCTTCGAGGGTCTCGCCGATGCAGAGCATGACGCGAAGGCCGCTCTGCAGGGCAAAGGCGGTCTTTTCACCCACGAATTCATCGCTTTCGCCGAGGATGTGGCGGCGTTCGGAATGACCGGTAAGCACCCAGGCGGCACCGCAGGCCTTGATCATCACCGGGGAGATCTCGCCGGTGAAAGCGCCCTCATTGGCAGGATAGACGTTTTCAGCACCGGTGGAGGCACCTTCGATGGACTTCATGGCCGCAGAAGCGGCTTCAAGAGCGGTGAAAGGAACAAAAACGGCTATCTCGCGGCCTTCAGGAGCAGCGCCCTTCAGGATCTCAGCCATTTCATTCACGGTGGCAACAGCTTCCGCACCGGTCTTGTACATCTTCCAGTTGGCAGCCATAAGCTTCTTCATAGGAAAAACCTCATTAGGAAATTGAATGGGGAAATGTTACCCTTATTCTTTAAAAAGACAAGTCTCGCATGCTCTCTTCCGGCATTTACAAGCCTGCCTGAAAAAGCTGATCTACTCGCCTTCCTCTCCCTGCTCGACGCCCTTCTCCATCTTCCACGCCGGGCAGTTCTCACGGACGATGCGTATCTCCCTCGCCCTGCCTGTGATGTCGTTGATGTCGAGATACGCGCCGTTCAGCGAGATATCGCCCTTGGCAGGCTTGAACGCGGCCGGGATCTTCGTCAGGAAGCGGTTGAGGACTATCTCGAAATCCATGCCCAGCGAGGACTGCTCCACGCCGCACATGCCGAGGTCTGTGAGGTAGGCCGTACCATGCGGCAGTATCTGCGCATCGGCGGTCTGCACATGGGTATGCGTTCCCAGCACAGCGCTTACCTTGCCGTCCAGCGCCCAGCCCATGGTCTTCTTTTCGCTGGTGGCCTCGGCATGGAAATCAACGAGACGCACGGGAACATCCTCCAGCTCCGGCGACTCGACCCAGCCGAGGGCCGTACGGAACGGACAGGGAAGAGGTTCCATGTACGTCGTGCCCAGCATATTGAGGACGGCTATGCGGCGGCCGTCGCGAAGCGTGAGTATGGCGTGCCCGCGGCCGGGAGTCCCCTCCGGATAATTGGCCGGGCGGATGAGGCGGCGGTCCTTCTCAAGGCGGGAGAATATCTCCCTGTGGCGCCACACATGGTTGCCCGACGTTATGAAGTCAACGCCGGCGGCGAAAAGCTCATCCATGGTCTCGCAGGTCATGCCTATGCCGCCTGCGGCGTTCTCGCCGTTGGCAAGGACGGCATCGAGCCGCAGTTCTTCCTTCAATTTGGGAAGGAACTGCTTCACCGCAAGGCGCCCAGCCTTGCCGACAACGTCGCCGAGAAAAAGGATACGCATCAGGCCTGCCCTCCCGCGATACGGCATTCTTCAAGCATCGCTTTAAGTTTGTCCACAGCAGGCCGCAAAGCCTCGTCTTTGGGGAGCTGGGAAAGCACCACGTCCATGAGGCCGCCTTCCGCAAGCGCCCGCTTCGTTTCCGCAAAGCGGAGCTCGCTCATCCACATGCCGAGAAGCATGCGGAAATCATTGACGAATCTCAGGTCGGAATAATTGGATATCCGCCCCGCCAGAACATCTTCCGCAATATGGGACGACCAGCTCTCCGGTTCGTCATTCACATGGAGGAGCACGGCGTCGCGTTCCGGGAGCGCGCTGGTCAGATAGC
>JAZQMJ010000312.1:0-1992 GCA_045543435.1 Mailhella sp. | reverse complement strand
TTGTCGCGGTCCATGGCGTAGAAGCGGCCGATGATGTCGGCCAGTTTCGCGCCGGACTTGTCGAGAACAGGCAGAAGGCGGGCCACATAGCCTGCGCCGGACGTGGGGGGCGTGTCGCGGCCGTCGAGGAAGGCATGGACGAGAGCGGGTACGCCTTCGCGCTGAGCCATGTCGAGCAGGGCGGCGAGGTGGTCGATGTGGCTATGGACGCCGCCATCGGAGAGCAGGCCGCAAAAGTGGATGCGACCGCCGCGGGAGCGCACCTTGGCCATGAGGTCGAGCAGGACGGGATTCTTGAACAGTTCGCCGTTCTCAATGGCGATGTCGATGCGGGTCATGTCCTGATAGACGATGCGGCCCGCGCCGATATTGAGATGGCCGACCTCGGAGTTGCCTATGAAGCCGGAAGGCAGGCCGACCTGGCGGCCCGACGCGTCGAGCTGGCCCACGCCGGACTGCTTGAGCAGGCGGTCGAGGGTCGGGGTATTCGCCAGATAGGCGGCGTTCCCCGGACCGTCGGGCGCGATGCCGTAGCCGTCGAGGATGAGGAACAGGGTAGGTTTCACAGACATGGGGTCCGTCTCCTTAATTATTCAGCCTCGGGAGCGGAGGCAGGTTCAGCGCCGGCCCAGAGTGCTTCCAGGCGGTACATCTCGCGGACGGGTTCCTGGAAGATGTGGACGATGACGTCGTTGAGGTCCACCAGCACCCACTGGCCTTCCTGATAGCCTTCCGTGCGCAGGATCTCGAACTTCTGCTGCTTGCACATTTCGGTGAGGCCGTCGGCAAGGCTGCGGGCATGGCGGGCAGAGGAAGCGGTGCAGATGAGGACGATGTCGGCAAGGGGGTTGCCTTCGGGCAGGGTGAAGGTGGCGAGGTCGCGAGCCTTGTGCTCGTTGAGCCATTCCTGCATGACGGGAGCCTTTTCAGAGGCGGGGACAGTGGAGTATTTCTTTTCTTTGGCCATGGTGTACCTCAGGTGTATTCTACTTGTTGACCTGACACCATACACCTATTCCTTCAAGAGCGCAAATACTCATACGCCCGCTCCGCCGCCGGACGCCTTTCTTTTTTCCTTCTTTCTTTTTATGATGGAGGGAGGAGAAAAGCCATGACAGATTTCCATATAATAATTGGCGGCGAACAGGGGCACGGCTTCGACTGCGCTTCGGCCCTGCGCTACGCCTCGCTTGCGGGCATCCGCTTTGCCGGGCTGGTGATGCAGAGCGACGGCACGAATTTTTCGCGCATCGCCGAATTTTCGAAGCAGGTGCGCAGGCTCAGCCTCTACGCCAACGTAGAAGCGTGGACGGGCGTTGAGCTTTGCCATATGCCGCCTGCGCTTCTGCCGGATGCCGTGCGCGAGGCGCGCGAAGCCGGGGCGGCCCTTGTCCTCGTCTATGGCGAGAGCATCACCGATCAGGTGGAGCAGGGCACCAACTTCGCGGCTATCGAGGCCGGGGCGGATGTCGTGACGCATCCGGGCCTCATAGATGCCGAAGCCGCGGCCTTCGCGGCAGAGAAGGGCGTTGCTCTGGAATTCACCTCCTGCCCGCGCCATGCGCTGGCGAACGCACACACGGCCGCCATGGCCCTGAAGCATGGAGCTCCTCTGGTGAGAGGAAGCGGTTCCTGCCGGGCAGAGGAACTTACCACGCGAGCGTTTTGGCCCATGATTATCAAAGGGGCGGACTGCTTCTCTGCGGGAGAAAATGCACCCAACCTGCCGGAACATATACGGAAAAGCGAAGAGCTGCTCATCCGCAGACTGATGCGCCCCTGAGGAAATAAGAAAAAATAATCTTTTTGCAGAAAATGCTTGACGGGGAGGGGGTGTTTTGCTAAACCTCATCTTCGCCGAGAGACGAAATGCTCATGTAGCTCAGTTGGTAGAGCGCATCCTTGGTAAGGATGAGGTCGTCAGTTCAATTCTGACCATGAGCTCCATTCCTCTTTCAGCATACCAGAGTCGGGATGTAGCGCAGTCTGGGA
>JAZQMJ010000311.1:0-1872 GCA_045543435.1 Mailhella sp. | reverse complement strand
GTCGGTTATGGGTATTGGAAGAGGGCGAAGGCTTAGTCGAGCCACGCCCTCAGCATATCCATGCCGTCGTATCCATTCTGGATCATGGCATTCCGCTCTTCGTCGGTCCAGTCGGTATCGGCGGTAGTGAGCTGACTGAAGCCCTCGGTTTCAGGAGCAGGAGTTTCAGCGGGAGAGTAGATTCTCGTTTCGATATTGGCAGCAGTCATCATGGTATCCTCCGAAGTTATTTAGTGTTACGAAGTTCATCGAGATAGTCAGCCCATTTCTGGACGAGGTCTTTCCGCTCCGCCATATAGTCGGCCCGGTTGTATGCGAGGCGTACCTCATCGGCACACTTGTGGGCTAGCTGGGCTTCGATGGTATCGGGGCGGAAGTTCATCTCGTTGAGGCGAGTGCTTGCCATGGCTCGGAAGCCGTGGAGCGTCATTTTTTCCTTTGAGTAGCCCATACGTCTCAGAGCGGCCATGGGGGCGGCATCTGTGATAGCGGCACTGTTGGCACGAGGACTGGGAAAGAGTAGCTCTCCGCCGCCAGTGTATGTCCTCAACTCATTGAGAAGTCGAATAACCTGACTCGACAGTGGCACGGTATGCTCTCGCCTCATCTTCATGCGTGTGGACGGGATTTTCCATAGCGCTTTGTCGAAGTCGAATTCTTCCCAGCGGGCGAGTCGCAATTCCGACGGGCGTGTGAAAACGTAGGGCAGAATTTTCAGGAAGTAGTAAACCGGAGTGTACCCTTCGTAGGCGTCGATATCTCTTAAAAGTATCCCGATTTCCTTCGGCTCGGTTATCGCCGCATAGTGTGTCCTCTGTACCGAGGTCAGCGCGGCCGTAAGCCCGCCTGCTGTATCGTACTGGACAAGGCCGGTGATCCTTGCATATCGCATCACCTGACTGCACAGGTGCATAATTTTATGAGCGGTTTCGTTATGCCCCAGCCTTTCGGCTTCACTGACAACGTTAAGAAAATCCTGAGGTGTCAGCGCAGCAACAGGCTTTTGTCCAATCAAGGGGAATATCTTCGTTTCGAGATAGCGTCTGAGTTTGGCAGCGTGTTTCTCGGAAAGCTTCAGCTCGTATTTTTGAAACCATTCTGTGGCCACTTTCTGGAAGGTGCTGCAGGCGATCTGCTCTTCGACTTTCTTCGCCTGCTTGGCTTCCTTTTTCACCTGACCGGGGTCGATGCCTTTTGCCAGTAGCTCACGCGCTTTCCGCCGCGCCTCGCGGGCATCGCTGAGACTGACTTCAGGGTACTGGCCGAAGCTCAGGAGTTTCTGCTTACCGTCGAAGCGATAGGCCATGTGCCAGAATTTTTTGCCGGAGGTCTTTACGAGGAGGTAGAGGCCTCCTCCGTCGGAGAGTTTCTGGGGTTTCTCTCCAGCTCTTGTGTTTCTTAATGTCGTATCGAATAAGGGCATGTTGGTATCCTCATGGAAAAAGTCGTTTCTTTCATGAAAAATACCATTCTCACATCAATAAATATTGGTATTTCAATATGTTTTGCGAGTGTTGGTGTTCTTCGCAACGGGTAATCTAGCATGCATAGATACCAACGAGAATACCAACAGAATTTGTGGGTGTCCACGTACCTCTCTGGATTTTACGGGACATACGAAAAAGCCCGGAATGCTGATTTCTCAAAGCATTCCGGGCTTTTTCATCCATCTTTGGATGGATAACTGGTGCCGAAGAAGAGACTCGAACTCTTACTCCCGTACGGGAACTAGACCCTGAACCTAGCGTGTCTACCAATTTCACCACTTCGGCGCAGGTGTTTTGATAGACGATTTGGCAGAGTTTGGCAAGTCTTTTTTGGCAGCTTCGGCAGATTTTATGATTTTTCTTCCGAATTCCCGTTCCGGGCAAG
>JAZQMJ010000310.1:0-1540 GCA_045543435.1 Mailhella sp. | reverse complement strand
TCATTTCCACCTGCACTTCGATGGTATCGAAGTTGTCCACGCGATCCACCACTATCTGGTAGTTGGCCATGTAGCCCTGCTCGATGAGCACAGTCTCAATCTGGCTGGGGAACACGTTCACGCCGCGGATGATGAGCATGTCGTCGGTACGGCCGCGGGGCTTGGTCATCTTCACCAGGGTGCGGCCGCAGGAGCAGGCCTTGCGGGTGATGACGCCGATGTCGCGGGTGCGGTAGCGCAGGAGAGGGAAGGCCTTGCGGGTGAGGCAGGTGAACACTATCTCGCCCTGCACGTCTTCGCCGAGGGGCTCGCCGGTCTCGGGGTCGATGATCTCGATGAGGAAGTGGTCCTCGTTCACATGCATGCCGGACTGCTCTTCGCATTCGAAGGCCACGCCGGGGCCGATGATTTCGGTGAGGCCGTAGATGTCGAAGGCCTTGATGCCGAGCAGGTCCTCTATCTGGCGGCGCATCTCGTTGGTCCAGGGCTCTGCGCCGAAGATGCCGGCCTTGAGCTTGATGTCGTCCTTGCTCACGCCCATGTCGCGCATGACTTCCGCCATGTGCAGGGCGTAGGAGGGCGTGCACATGAGTATGGTGGAGCCGAAATCCTGGAAGATGGTTATCTGCCGCTTGGTGTTGCCGCTGGAAACGGGCACGGTGGTGGCACCCACCTTCATGGCGCCGCCGTCGGCGCCGAGGCCGCCGGTGAACAGGCCGTAGCCGTAGGAGACGTGGACCACGTCTTCATCCGTGCAGCCAGCGGCGGTGAGGGCGCGGGCGCAGCACTCGTTCCAGATGTCCATGTCGCCGCGGGTGTAGCCTGCCACCACCTGCTTGCCGGTGGTGCCGCTGGAGGCGTGCAGGCGCACCACTTCCTTCATGGGCACGGCGAACATGCCGTAGGGGTAGGTGTCGCGCAGGTCCTGCTTATAGTTGAAGGGGAGCTTGGCGATGTCCGCAAGTTCGCGGATATCTTCGGGCTTCACGCCCGCCTTGTCCATCTTCTCGCGGTAGTAGGGCACGTTGGCGTAAACGTGCTTCACCTGTTCCTGAAGCCGTTCCAGCTGGAGCTTCTTTATCTCTTCTACCGGGGCGGCTTCGATTTCCGGCTGATAGCATTTGTCCATGTGCGATGCCCCTAGGCTTCAGCGCCGAGCTGGAAAGCTTTCTTGTTCAGTTCCAGGACCTTGGGAGGAACGCTGGCCTCGATGGCCTGCATCCACTCTTCCTGCGTGAAGTCGAAGTACTTGGAGAGGCGGCCCATGAGCGCGATGTTCACGGCGCGGGAGGAACCGGCCTCGTTGGCGATGGAGAGGGCGTCGAAGGCGTCCACGTTGATGCCGAGGGCCTTCATCTTGTCCACCAGCTCACCGGGGTACTGCATGGCGCCGATGATGACGGGCATGGGGTTGATCTGCTGGGTGTCCACCACCACAGTGCCTTCGGGCTTGAGGTAGCTGGTCCAGCGGGCGGCTTCGAGCAGTTCGAAGGAGACGATGAAGTCGGCCTCGCCCTTGTCGATGATGGGGGAGCAGACG
>JAZQMJ010000309.1:0-2483 GCA_045543435.1 Mailhella sp. | reverse complement strand
ATCCCAGTCGTCGAGGCTTCCGTCGATGACGGGCGCCTTGCCGTCCTTCAGCGGAACAGCGTAGGCGATTCCATCTGGGCACATATTGCCGGCGATGGCGGCGAGAGAAGCGGACGCCACGGCGGCCGCCAGACATTTCTTCATCAGTCGCATGTTAGTCTCCTTGTGTGGCATTTGATGTCATTGTAGCAAATGCCAGGAGATGAATCAAGTCACACGCGTCTGTTTTGCGTATTTTTATTCGTCTATTTCGCAATCCACGCGGAAATCGAGTAGGGGGAGTTCTACTCCCCCTCTCACACCACGAGGCGTGCCTCTTATGGCACCTCGCGGTTTCCGTCAACGGGATATGACGAGCGGAATCAGCCCCTGTTCGACGAACCACTTGTTGCTCATTGCCTCGCTTGCCTGCGGAGTCATCGCCATCCTGTACCAGCCCTTGCCACTTCCCGCGAGGAGCCACGCCCTCCATTCGGGCAACCCGTTCTTCATGAGGAACTTGGCTATTGCAAACCTTCGTTTGCACTGCTTGAGCCGGTAGCACCGCAGTTTCCTTCTCAGCCATTGCTCGGTTTCCGCCAACCACCCCTTCGCGCTTGCCAGCCTGTAGTATTCAAGCCATCCGCGCAAGTAGGTGTTGATTTCCCCGATTACCGTCTCGAACTTTCGTCCGCGGTTGCGCTTGGTGAGTTGCCTCAGCCTTTCCCGCATCCTTTCCTTGCTCTTCTTGGAGACGCGCAGTTGGCCTTTCCCGCCTATCGTGTGCCCGAGGAAGGTGCATTCGCGGCTTGGCGCAACCTTGCTTTTCTCCTCGTTCACCTTCAGCCGCAGTCTGCGGACGATGAACCGCGTTATGCCTTTCATCACCCGTTCTCCGGCCTTTTGCGACTTGACGTATATGTTGCAGTCGTCGGCGTATCGGCAAAACCGATGGCCTCTGCGCTCCAGTTCCTTGTCGAGTTCGTCAAGGACGATGTTGGCCAAAAGCGGAGACAGCGGGCCGCCCTGCGGCGTTCCCTCCGTCCTGCTCCGGCATACTCCGTCTTGCATTAGGCCAGCCCGGAGGAATGCGAGTATCAGCCGCAGTACGCGGCCTTCCCTCAAGTCCCTTGCGAGCCTTGCCATGAGCCTGTCGTGGTTCACCTTGTCGAAGAACTTCTCCAAGTCGAGGTCAACCACGATGCCGTAGCCTCCCTCCACATACGCGCTTCCTCGTTTGAGGGCGTCGTGCGCGCTCCGATTCGGCCTGAACCCGTAGCTTGATTCCGAGAACACCTTTTCGTACATCGGTGTAAGCACCTGCGCCAACGCCTGTTGCACGATGCGGTCTTTCACCGTCGGTATTCCCAACTGCCGCTTGCTCCCGTTGGGCTTGGGGATTTGGACTCCCCTCACCTCGACGGGCTTGTACTTGCCGTCGAGCAGTTCGCTTCGCATTTCCCGCAGAAGCGTCCAAGCCCTTTCATCGAACGCCTTGACGGTCATCCCGTCAGTTCCACCCGACCCCTTGTTGGACTTGACACGCTTCCACGCCCTCACGAGGTTGCCGAGGTCGGCAACCCGTTCCATGAGGTCTTTCCCTTGCGCCGGTTCTTGTTCCCTCTTCACGGGCTTTTGAGAACCCTGTCCGCGCCTATCTCGGCCTTTCACTTCGCCGCCTTCGGCCGACAGGCAGTCCCCGAAGCCAAAGGTCATCTGGCCTTCGAGGTCTCTTTTCCTTCTCTTTCTGCCCATGCGATTCCGTTCCCCGCGCTTGTTGACTGATTCCGCCCTTCGCCGCCTAGGTCGGCTACTATGGCTTCTGCTGACTTCTCCCCGCCCGTCCCCCGCCCTCGCGGACGGCGTAGTGCTTTCGCACAGACGGGGAGACCTCCAGGAATAAGATACATGTCTTTCGCTCGGCGGGACGCGGATTTACCACCTCGCTACGGTTAGGGTTGGGGCTTCGCCATCCATAGCTGGCTTGCCCGCGAGAAGGCCTTGTATCCGCTTTCTGTTCGTGTCCTCCGGGTTTCGCCTCTGACTTCCTTCGCCCGCACCCTCGCGAATGCAAGTTTGTCTTCGGCTATTTGGTTCCTCCTAACTGGCCCATTGGAGACTTTCACTCCAGACCTTGTATCATGTCCTGCGTACTAGCAAAACTCCCGCCTTTTCGGGGCGGGAGTTTCAACCTGGCTTATACGGACAGGGCGCTTAGCTCACTAAAGTCCCTTGAATGGATTGACGGCCTTGACGCTGCCGTACATCTGCCCATCGTTCAGGTCTTCGGTGAGAATCTCGTCGCCGCCGCGTACCGCAGAGACAACGATCTCTCGCGCGACGACCTGCTTTGCCGGGTCATTACCGTCGATTGAATAGACCAGGACGTTGGTGTCGAGAAATGTCATTGAACATCCTCTGCGTAGGCATCCGCCCGGTTGAACACATACGGCACATCACGCCGTGCGCTGGTTTCCGTCACAAGTGCGTCGAATTAAGTCGGA
>JAZQMJ010000308.1:0-1898 GCA_045543435.1 Mailhella sp. | reverse complement strand
CGGAAAAATTCTGGTTGAGTCTGAGAAGTGAGATTCCTTCACCGAAGAATGAGCGCCGACCTGCGCCGCTTGCGGGGCTGGTCGGCGCTCAGAAATACGGGGGCAGGGGCATGATGCCCCTGCCGGGCGCGGAGCAGAGCCCCGCATCTATCTCTTATGCAAGTATTTCCTTGCTGATATCGGCCACGGTGGCACAGCCGGTGAGGGCCATGGCGGAGGTGAGCTGACCCTTGATCATGCCGAAGTACTTGGCCACGCCTTCGGCTTCGCCGCCGATGGCGGCCACGGAGACCGGGCGGCCGATGAGCACGGCCTTGGCGCCGAGGGCGAGGCACTTGAGCACGTCAGTACCGGAGCGGATGCCGCCGTCCACGAGCACTTCTATCTTGTCGCCCACGGCTTCGGCGATGGCGGGGAGCACGTCCGCGCCGCCGGGGGTGCCGTCGAGCACGCGGCCGCCGTGGTTGGAGACCACGATGGCGTCCACGCCGGCTTCAGCGGCTATCTTGGCGTCGGCCACAGTCATCACGCCCTTGATCATGAACTTCACGCCGCGCAGATGCAGGAAGCGGGCGATCTCGGCCAGACGGGCGGGGCTGGTGGGAGCCACGGGGCGGCCCATGAGGCGCAGGGTCACGAGGCCGGCGGCGTCCACGTCGATGCCCACCACGGGGCATCCGGTGGCGGTGGCGGCTTCAAGCTTGGACCAGAGTTCTTCGCTTTCCCAGGGCTTGATGAAGGGGATGCCCCAGCCTTCGGCGTTGCGGATGGAGGCGAAGGTGCTTTCGGAGATGACGGGAGGCACGCCGTCGCCGCAGCAGCCGATGACGCCAGCCTTCTTGGAACCGGCAGTGACGGCTTCGGCATAGCGGGCTTCGTCTACGGGATTATGGTCAGGGCCGCCAAGGTTGAAGGCCACGCCGCCGATGGGAGCGGCCATGACGGGCATGGTCAGCTTGAGGCCGAGCACTTCGGTGGAGGTGTCGGGCATGGCGGCTTCATGCAGACAGCGCATGGCCAGCTTCACCTTGGCAAGGGCTTCGACATTGGCGCGGAAGGAAGAGCCCGTGCCTCCGCCGCCCATGCCGGGGACTTCGCCGGAACAGACGCGGCCGTCACAGACGGGGCAGACGCGGCACTTTCCTTTCATACGTTCGCGGGCAAGCTGCTTGATGGCTTCCATATGTTCTCCAATAGGTAATAAGGTAGAGGATGCCGCCAGGGGCGCGGCCGGATGGCGCGGCAGGGGCCCGCGTCGCTTACAGTTCAGGCGTAGCGTTCTTCCAGCTCGACAGCGGCGCTTTCCACGGCCGTCTTGTAGCCTTCGCGCTCGGCGCGGATGAGGGCGGCCACGCGTTCATCGCTGAGGGCCACGATCTGGGCGGCGAGCCAGGCGGCGTTCTTGGCGCCGTTCAGGGCAACGGTGGCCACGGGGAAGCCGGCAGGCATCTGCACGGTGGCGTACAGGGCGTCAAGGCCGCCGATGGGAGAGCCGGCAACAGGGATGCCGATGACGGGCTTGATGGTGCGGGCGGCAACAGCGCCGGCGAGATGGGCGGCCATGCCGGCGGCGCAGATGTAGACCTGCACGCCTTCGGCTTCCAGCTCGTCCATGAGCTGGGCGGTGCGCTCAGGGGTGCGGTGGGCGGAGGTGATGGTGTAGCGGTAGGAAATGCCGAGCTGTTTCAGTACCTTGGCACAGGCTCCGACGATGGGATCGTCGGAAGCGGAACCGATGAAGATGGCGACCTGAGTCATGTTTGGTCCTTTGGGGAGAGTTTTGCGGGGGAGATGATCTCGCCTGCTCCCCCATAATCCTGATGCCGGATGTTCCTCATCAATCACGCCAGGCCCAGACGTTTCAGCCCCTTGAGGCCGATGTCGGTGCGGATCTGGCT
>JAZQMJ010000307.1:0-5830 GCA_045543435.1 Mailhella sp. | reverse complement strand
CTTCCTAAGACCGCTTGGCCTCCGACTTCATGGAGTCCAGCACGTCGCAGGCATCCTGCGCGGAAAGCGGCCCATCCCCATAGCTGGGGACGAACGCTTCGGCGGGCTCGCCCTCCCCTCTCAGCAGTTCCAGATGCCTCGCGAAGATAGCCGGGTTCTTGAGCGCGCCGCGGGCATACATGACGGAAGCACAGCCCGTTTCACGAAGCACGCGTATGCCGTCTGCCGCCGTGAAAAGGTCGCCGCTGGCGATGACAGGAACGGGCAGTTCCGCCGCCAGCTCACCTATGGCCTCGAAGCGCGGCGTTCCGGCGAAGCCCTGCACGGCATGGCGCGGATGCAGGGTCACCCAGCCAGCGCCCATAGCCGCCAGCTCTCGGGCCAGCTCTCGATAGACCTCGTGGGAGGAATCCCAGCCAAGGCGGAGCTTGAAGCCCATGCGCCCCGGCCCTGCCGCCTTGATGACGGCCTCGGCCACGCGGAGCGCGTTGGGGATGTCGCGGAGCATGGCCGCGCCTGCGCCGGTCTTGGTGACCTTGGGAACGGAACAGCCCATGTTCACGTCGAACCATTCGAAGCCGCGATGCTTCAGTATCTGCACGGCCTGTTCCATGAACTCGGCTTCTGCGCCGAATATCTGCACTACAAGGGGATGATCGGTGACGTTCGAGCCGTCTTCGAGGCTTTCCCCTTCCAGCGGGGTCGTGGCCAGCAGGTCTTCGGTATTGCGTCCGCCATAGACGAGCCCCTTGGCGCTGACCATCTCGGTACAGCATACCGCCGCGCCCTGTTCACGGCAGAGCACACGGAAAGGCAGGTCGGACCAGCCCGCAAGGGGGGCCAGCCACGGGGCGTCGGGGCGGATGGGAAGCTGATTCATGGTGTTCCTTCACATAAGGGAATCGTCATTCATATCAGGTGAAGGCTGGTCATGGCAAGGAGCGGACTGCCCCTCCGCCTTGAGGAAGGGCGCTGTGGCGCGAAGCCCTCGCCGCCACAAGGACGTCCACAGAAAACGCTCCGGCCGCAAGCAGACATTCCGCCGCCCGAGCCAGAGTCGCACCCGTGGTACACACGTCGTCGAGGAGCAGTATGCGAAGGCCCGCGACTTCCGGCGACGCTTCGAAAGGCTGGCGGAGCTTCTTCCTGTCCTCCCGGTCCAGCGTGGACTGAGGAACAGAAGCCGCCACACGCCGAAGCAGGTCAGTACGCACGGGGACACCGAGAACTTTCGCCACAGGGCGGGCCATCTCCAGGCACTGGTCGAGTCCGCGTTCCCGCAGGCGGGAAGGATGGAGCGGAAGAGGAACTATGGCTTGAGGAGGCAGTGCCGCGGAGTAATGCTCCGTGCAGACTTCGGCCAGCAGGAGCCCCAGTGAATGGAGAGCATCGAGGCCGCCGCCGAACTTGCCGCTCAGGATGAGTTCGCGGAGTTCCCCTTCATAAATGCCGTAGAAAAGGAACTCGTTCCATGGCGGAAGCTTCTGCAGGCATTCGCCGCAGGGGACGGCAGGAGCATCGGCCACGGCGGAAGGCTCACCGCAATGAGGGCAGAACCCGGCCTCCCTGCGAGGGAAACGGGTCATGCAGTCCGGACAGAAGATCCTAGAGACGGCTTTTCCTTCCGGCAGGAACGGCTCGCGGCAGAACGCACAGCGCCGCTCTTCCAGCTGGCAGAAGCGAGCCAGGAAAGAAAACCCGCTCTTTCCGAAAGACAAAAGGCTCTGCAGAAGGCCAGCCCTGCTCATCGGGGCAGACTGCCGAAGACGCGGGCCGCATAACTGCAGATGTCGGCCTGCTTCTCCACGGAGTCCGCAAGGGCGCTGGCATGTTCGAGCCCGTAGAGCTCAAGCGGGTCCAGCCATTCCATGCCCAGCGTCTTCGCCATCCAGCGCAGGGAGCGTTCCGCGCCGTCGAAGAGCATATCGCCCCGAGGCCGTGCGGCTATGAGTATGCAGGCCATGGCGCGCCCCTGGGCAGGGCTTTCCCCGTTCATGGCCCAGAAACGCTGTGTGCGGTCCACCCATGCCTTGGCCTGTGCCGGGATATGATAGTAATAGATAGGAGCCACGATGAACGTCACCGGGGCGAGCGTCATGGCGGCGAAAAGAGCCTTGGCCCCATCCTTCGGGGGAAGCTGTACCGAAGCGGAAGACGGCAGGACAGTAGGCCCGTCCAGCGTACAGCGGCCGGGCATGCTGTCGCATACGCCGCAGGCATTGCAGGGCCGGACATTGGCATCGGCCACGCGGACGATGGAACTCCGGACGGGAAGGGTGCGCTCCACGAGGGATGCGGCGAAATCGCAGTTGCCGCCCTTGCGAGGACTGCAGGAAGCGATGAAGACAGGAGCGGAAGACATAGCGGCCTCCTGAAAAAAGGGCCTCCGGTTTCCCGGAAGCCCAATATTTCTATGCACGGCAGAAATGATTGTGTATGGCCTCGTAGCCTACGCTGGTCTCAGGTCCGTGGCCGGGATAGACAGCCACAGCGCCGGGAAGCGTATAGATCTTCTCACGCAGAGAACGCACCAGCGTCTCGCCGTCGCCCAGAGGCAGATCGGAGCGGCCCACGGAACGGAAGAAGAGCAGGTCGCCGGTGATGAGCACGCCGAGTTCTTCGAAATAATAGCAGAGACTGCCCGGGGAATGGCCGGGAGTATGGATGACCTTGCAGTTCAGAGAACCCCATGCCACCTCGCCGGGCACGAGAGGTTCGGCCTGGAAAGGCTTCAGGTCCATGCCGAAGCACATGCCCTTGCACAGGAGAAGGCCGCGTTCCAGCCAGTCTTCAAGGCCGATGAGAGGAACGAGCCCGGTGGCCTTGGCTATGTCGGCACAGCCGAGGCAATGGTCGCAGTGCAGGTGGGTGAGCGCAACGGCGCGCAGGGTGAGCTTCTTCTGGGAAAGGATATCGAGTATGGCCGCGGTATCGTCAGAAGGGTCGAACACGACGGCGTCCGTGCCGTTGTGGACGATATGGCAGTTCGCTTCAAGAGCGCCGAAAGGCAGGGTGATGACAGGCATGGAAGCCTCCTCGGAGAGCAGTGTTTCTCCTAACGTAGCCTTTTTGCGCCCTGCCGTCCACCATTGGGCTAGGAATTGCGGCGTATATCCTTCATGGGAGGATTGCCGAACAGCCGCTTATACTCGCGGGTGAACTGCTGCTGGCTCTCGTAGCCCACAGCGAAACAGGCCGTAGATGCGCTCATGTTCTCGGTGAGCATGAGGCGGCGGGCTTCGTACAGCTTGAGGTGCTTGTGGTACTGAAGCGGGCTGAGCGAGGTCACCTTCTTGAAATTCCTGTTGAAGGTGGATTCCGCCATGTTGGCCATGCGGGCAAGATGCTCTATGCGCAGGCGTTCATTGCAGTGTTCGCGCATATAGGTCACGGCGCGGGCTATCTGCCTGCTCTGGGAAGAATTGGCGTAGAAGGAGCGCAGGAACGCCCCGAAAGGCCCGGAGGCAAGGTAATAGTGTATCTCCCGCAGGATGAGAGGCGCCACGAAGCGGGCTTTCTCCTTGTCGTCGGCAATGCGGGCGAGGCGCAGGAAGGCGTTGAGCAGTTCAGGCGTGGCTTCGCCTATGCGTATGCTTCGGGAGGCCTGTGCGGAAAGCTGGACTTCGTCTTCCTCACTGCGCTCCCTGGCTTTATCTCGTTCGAAGGAAGAAAGCATCCCGGCCACCTCGGCGCTGTCCATCTCGTCGAATATCTGGGAGAGGAGCGGTATATCCAGCTCCACGACCAGGGCAAGATAGGGTTTGCCTTCTTCCGTGACTATCTTCATCGAGCTGGGCATCTCCACACAGCTCAGCAGGAACTGGCCACAGCCGTACTCATAGGATTCAGCACCTATGACGGCCTGCTTTCCCCCTTGCGAGATCAGGCATACGCTGGGCGGGAACAGTATGTTCTCCTGGCGGGACGGGTCATCGCGCCGGATGATCCTCACTCCCGGCACATCGGCAAAAGTGATGCCGGTACGAGGTGCCAGACGGAATATCTCCCTGCTGAGAAGTTCATATTCATAGCTCAGCTGCCCGCTCGAATCACACATGAGGCCTCCGCGTATAGCGCTCGAACAAACCTTCAGACGCAATTTGCCTTTTCATACGACCTGAACCACTATACCAACTGGGGAGTTTTCGGTCAACTATGCAGAAACACTTGATATGTTGCTTGCCCAAACTCCCCGCTTCCCCGCGCCAGTAGCCAATTTTCTCCATCTCAGGCCATGAAGGAACGCCTTGTTTTCAATGCCGGGCAAAGCATATGTTAAAAATTATTTTCTCGTTTCCCCCAAAAAATTTTTGCCTGAATCAGGCCGAAAAGCCTCCAGCCCCCTCCTTTGTGCCTTTTGGAACAGGATTGACGCATACCCCCAAGACGTTATTATGTCGTAAATTTTCCACCGGGGGACACTATGCTTACTGCAATGATACTCTACTGCGTGCTTGGCGCCATCGCCGGCCTTCTGGCCGGCCTTCTGGGCATAGGCGGCGGCGCCGTCGTGGTGCCCATGCTCGTCTTCGCCTTCGACTGGCTGAACATCCCCACCGAAGTCGCCATCCACATGGCCATCGGCACTTCTCTGGGCAGCATCATGTTCACGGCCCTTTCCAGCGCCCGCGCCCACCACAAGCGCGGCGGCGTGGACTGGAACGTGGTGAAGTTCATCGCCGTGGGCATACTCGTGGGCACCTATGCCGGCACCTTCGTGGCGGCCTCCATACCTGCCCGCTACCTGCAGATGTTCTTCGTCTGCTTCCTCTATTATGTCGCCACCAACATGCTCCTGAACAAGAAGCCCAACCCCACCCGCCAGCTCCCCGGCTTTGCCGGCATGACCGGCGCCGGCATGTTCATCGGCGCTATCTCCAGCCTCGTGGGCATAGGCGGCGGCACGCTCTCCGTTCCCTTCCTCGTGTGGCATAACGTGGATATGCGCCGCGCCGTGGGCACTTCCGCCGCCATCGGCTTCCCCATCGCCCTCGCCGGCTGCCTCGGCAATATCGTGAACGGCATGGGCGTGGAGAACCTTCCTGAATACTCCCTCGGCTTCATCTACCTGCCCGCCCTCGTGGGCATCGTGGCCGTGAGCACCCTCACCGCTCCGCGCGGCGCGGCCCTCGCCCACAAGCTGCCCATACCCAAGCTGAAGAAGATCTTCGCCTGCTTCCTCTACTGCGTGGCGACCAAGATGCTCCTCGACGTTCTGTAAGAAGAGCGACTGTACAGAAAAAGCCCCGGCCTCACAGCGAGACCGGGGCTTTCGTTTTATCCTGCGGATATCAGCGGAACATCATGATGACGGGAAGGAGCATGGGAACGAGGAGAGTGAGGCACATGCCGGAGAACACGGCCAGGATGGCACAGCGTTCGCCGCTCACATGGGCCACCACGGGAAGGCAGGTATCCATGGCCGCCGCGCCGCCCGCAAGCACAGGGCCGAGCCTGCCCGTGAAACGCACGAGGAAGGGCGGCAGGAGCAGGGCCAGCGCCTCATGCACCATATTGGAGAGCAGGGCCACGGAGCCGAGGGCCGGGTCGCCCAGGCGGGTGAGGATGACCGTGGCAAGGCTGTAGTAGCCGAAGCCGCCGCCCACGGCGAGAGACTCCACGAGGGTGATCTCCGCAAACTGGGAAAGGATGCCCCATGCCAGCGCAGAACCGGCAAAGGTACCCGCCACTACGCCCAGCGGGATGAGCAGTATGCGCCCCTTGAGCTCACGGATGATGCTGAGAGCCTTCAGGTCGAACCCCACTGTCATACCTGCAGAGAAAAGGAGCATGTAGAGGACCCACACGGCGGCCTCCCCGGCGGCGGCAT
>JAZQMJ010000306.1:0-7804 GCA_045543435.1 Mailhella sp. | reverse complement strand
CTGTCCGGCCGCGGCGACAAAGACCTTGAACTCATCATGGACCTGATGAATCTGTAATTTGAACTAACCAGATGAAAAAACGGGCGTTTTTCTGCGGAAAGGCGCCCGTTTTTTGACGCTGCGTCTGTTTTCATCGAGATGGTGCTAGTGGTCGCCCATTTTCCTTTTCCTTCTTTTGTGCTAGGGTTGCTCCCCATCGAACCAAATAAAAGTTTTGAAGATAGAGGGATGGGGCCCGGGGAAGGGGGAAAGGGACTTTTCCAAAAGTCCCTTTCCCCCTTCCCCGGAACCTCCTCTCCCTCTCTTCCCCCAGGCATTATGCGTATCGCTGTATGGAACACGGCCTTTCTGGGCGATTCCGTTCTCACTCTGCCGCTGATACGGGTCTTGAAGGCCGCGTATCCTGAAGCCGAGATAGATTTCTATGTGCGCGGCGGGCTTGCCTCTCTGTACGAGGCCCAGCCCGAGATAGCCCGCGTGTTCAGCTGCGACAAGCGCGGCAAGGAGAAAGGCCTTTCCGCCATGCTCCGGCAGGGCCGCGAGATACGCCAGCGCGGCTACGATATCTGGGTCGGCGCACATCTCAGCCTGCGCAGTTCCTACATGGCCTGGGCCAGCGGCGCGAAAGTGCGCGTGGGCTACAGCGAGGCTACGCTCTCCGCTTTTGCCTATACCAGGCGCACCAGCCGCCGTTTCAAGGAACTGGCCGAGATAGAACGCCTGCTCGAACTGGCCAAAGCTCTGGGCGTTCCGCAGGGACTGCTCGACGACAGGGAACTCTGCTGGCCTGAACTCAGTCTCCCGCAGAGCGCACATGAGGACGCCGCCGCGCTCCTCGCCTGCCTGCCCGAAGGCCCGACCATAGGCCTGCACCCCGGTTCGGTGTGGCCCACCAAGCGCTGGACGCCCGAAGGCTTCGCCGCCATACTGCGCCGCGCCCTCGATTCCGGCGTGAACGCCGTCCTGCTGGCAGGCCCGGGCGAGACCGAGACCGCCGCCGAAGTGCGCCGCCTTGCCGGCCTCGGCTGTGAGGACGGAAACTGCGCCGAGCCCGACAATTTCCTCGACCTCTCCGGCCGCACCTCGCTGGCCACGCTGGGAGCAGTGCTCGCCAGGCTCGACGGCTACGTCACCAACGATTCCGGCCCCATGCACATGGCCTGGGCCCAGCATACGCCCGTGACCGCCATGTTCGGCCCCACTGTCCTTTCGCTGGGCTTCGCGCCCCGCGGCGAGACCAGCACTGTGATGCAGACGGACGAGCCCTGCCGCCCCTGCGGCCTGCACGGGCATAAGGCCTGCCCTCAGGGCCATTTCCGCTGTATGAAGAATATCGACCCCGAGGACGTGTGGCGCGATATTGAGCGCAAACTCCCCGCAAGGAAAAGTTAGATATGTCTAAAAAGAAGCCCGAAAGACCGCTCCCGCAGAGCCTCGGCCTGCCCTTCGCCGGAGCGGACAGCCACGCCCACCTCGACCATGAGGGCCTCCTGCCCGACCTTTCCGGTATGCTCCAGCGTGCCGCTGAGTCCGGCGTGTCGCTCATCGTCCACATGTTCCTCCAGCATTCTCGCTACGCCGCCAACCGCCAGCTCATCCTCGATGCCGCCTCTGCGCTGGAGAACGGCCCGGATATCTGCTTCGTGCGCGGCCTGCACCCGGAAGATGTGCTCGAGGCCGACGAGGCGGAGTGGGAAAATCTCGTCCACGCCGTGAAGACCGACCCTCTCGTCCGCGCCATCGGCGAGATAGGGCTGGACTGGCACTACGAGGAAGGCTACTCGCCCTCCGAACTCCAGCGCCCGTGGTTCCGCCGCCAGCTCAAGCTGGCCAAGGAGCTGGAAAAGCCCATCGTCATCCATTCCCGCGATGCGTGGGACGAAGTGTTCCAGATGCTGGACGAGGAAGGCCTGCGCGACTGGCCCCTGCTCTGGCACTGCTTCGGCGGCGATATCGAACGCGCTTCGCAGATCGTGGAACGCGGCTGGCATGTGGCTGTGGGCGGAGCTTCCACCTTCAAGGCCAACGCCTTCGTGCGCGAGGCTGTGAAGGCCATCCCGCTGGACCGCCTGCACCTTGAGACCGACTGCCCCTACCTCGCGCCCATGCCGTGGCGTGGCAAGACCTGCGAGCCCGCATTCACTGTGTTCACTGCCGACTGCCTCGCTAAGGAACTGGGCATGGAAACGGCGGAACTCTGGCGCATCACCGGCGCGAACACGCGCAGATTTTTCGGTATGGAGAAAAATTAGATATGTCTAATCCTGGATATCACTGCATCACGTTCGGCTGTCAGATGAACGTCAACGACTCCCAGTGGGTGGCCCGCGCCCTCGAACAGCGCGGCTTCGTGGAAAAGCCCCTGGAAGAGGCCGATGTGGTCTTCATCAATACCTGCTCCGTGCGCGAGAAGCCGGAACAGAAGGTGTACAGCGCGCTTGGCCGCGTGCATCAGGCCAATCCCCGCGCCGTGGTGGGCGTGGCCGGATGCGTGGCCCAGCAGATAGGCGCTGAGCTCATGCGCCGCCACCCGCAGGTGCGCTTCGTGGGCGGTGCGGACGGCATAGCCCCTGCACCCGACGCTTTCGTGCGCCTGCTCCACGAGCCGAAGCTCCGCCTCTCCTACCTCGACTTCACCGATTCCTTCCCGGATCGCGACCCGTACCTGCTGGATGCCGCAGGCCAGCCCGCGCAGGACGGCGTGACGCCCGTGGCCTATGTGAACATCATGCAGGGCTGCGACAATTTCTGCGCCTACTGCATCGTTCCCTTCACGCGCGGCCCGCGCAAGTCGCGCTCCACGCAGTCCGTGCTGGACGAGTGCCGCCACTGGGTGGCGCGCGGCGCCGGCGACATCACGCTCCTCGGCCAGAACGTCAACGTTTTCGGCAAGGACAAGTACGGCGACGGCACCTCCTTCCCCGAACTCCTGCGTCAGGTGGCGGCCATCCCCGGCCTGCGCCGTATCCGTTTCGTGTCGGCCCATCCGCGCGACTTCTCGCAGGAGACCATCGACATGTTCGCGGAACTGCCCCAGCTCATGCCGCGCCTGCACCTTCCCCTGCAGTCCGGCTCTGATTCCATGCTGAAGAAGATGGGCCGCGGCTACGATATGGAACGCTTCCTCAGCGTGGTGGAAGGCCTGCGCAAGGCCCGCCCGGACTTCGCGCTCTCCACTGACCTCATCGTGGGCTTCCCCTCCGAGACCGAAGAGGAATTCGAAGACACCCTGAAGGCCATCGACTCCTGCGGCTTCATGTCCAGCTTCTCCTTCTGCTATTCGGACCGCCCGGGCACGCGCGCTTCCGCCATGCCCTGCAAGATACCGCATGAAGTCCAGCTCGCCCGCCTCGAACGCCTGCAGAGCCTGCAGAACGACCGCGCCGAAGCGTGGCTCCGCACCCGCGTGGGCCTCGAGACCGGCGTCCTGCTCGAAAGCCCCAGCCATAAACAGGAAGGCCAGAACCTCTGGCAGGGCCGCGACCCGTGGGGCGACCCGGTGAACGTGCTCATGCCCGAAGGCGAAGGCCGCCCCGGCCAGTTCGTCGATGTGAAGATAGAAGTGGCCAAGAAGCATTCGCTCATGGCAGTGCCTGTTCAGAAGTAGCCTGCAGAGATCAGCAGATATCGAGCCGTGTCAGCCCCGGGAAGGGGAGGGCACGGCTTTTTCATGCGGATAGGCATGAGGGCAGAAGAAAAATGCCGGAGCGTTTCGTTTGAAAAAGCACATATCCAGGCAGAAATGCATTGCTGTTGCGGCTGAGCGGACTGGCTCTACGATGCTGATTGAACGAACAAACAGCGTCACGATAAAAAAACGCTTGAAATAATACGATAATTCTGTCATAAAATAAAACTTTTTTAAAAATTGGTTGTTTTGTGAATTTTTTGCTTTACATGTTGTGAGAAAAAGCGCATAAACAGTCTGTCGACGAGTTCTGCAGGAACAGCGTCGGCAGGTAAAAGGTAAAGGACTGTGGGCCGAAAGGCCCGGGAATCGGGGAGAATGGTCTCCCCGTTTTTCTTTTAAAAAGCAGAGAAAAAAGAACCGCGCCCCTTCTCTGCCTGAGGAGGGGCGCGGTGTTTTTTGCGGCGAGGAGCTTCACAGGGCGAAGGGGAGGGCGTTGAACAGCCAGCCCATGAGCGTGAACAGCACCAGCAGGAATCCTGCGAACAGCGCGAGGAGCGGTATGCGCATCACCTGCTTGAGCATGAGCAGTTCGGGCAGGCTGGCGGCCACAGTGCTCATGCAGAAAGCCAGTGTCGTGCCCACGGGCAGGCCTTTCAGGAGCAGGCTTTCCATGACAGGGACTATGCCCGTCACGTTGGTGTAGAGAGGTATCCCCAGCGTGACAGCCAGCGGGACGGACCACCAGCTTCCGGAACCGAGATGCTCGGCGAACCATTCCTGCGGAACGAAGCCGTGCAGGCCAGCCCCCAGGGCCACGCCTATGATGACCCATTTCCATACGCGGCGGAAAATGGTGCGGGTCTCTCCGAGGGCGAAGCTGTGGCGATGTTCGAAGGGTATGCGCCTGCGCCCGGCCTGCATCGTCAGCATCCTCACGGGGGGGCGTTTCATTTCTTCCAGAAGGTAGGGCTGAAGCCAGCGTTCAGCATGCAGGGCATCCATGAGCATGCCGCCAAGTATGCCGGCCGCAAGGCCGGAAACCACATAAAGGAGCGTGACCTTCCAGCCCAGAAGCCCCCAGAGCAGGACCACGGCGACTTCGTTGATGATGGGGGAAGTGATGAGGAAGGCCATGGTGATGCCCAGCGGGATGCGCGCCGTGGTGAAGCCGATGAAGAGTGGCACGCTGGAACAGGAGCAGAACGGGGTGACGGCTCCGAAGACGGCTCCCAGCACATAGCCTATGCCGCGCCCCTTGCCTTTCAGGTATTCGCGTACTCTGTCGGTATCTATCCCGGCGCGGAGCCAGCCGATGATATAGACCATGAATACGAGCAGGAGCAGTATTTTCGGCGTGTCGTAAAGGAAGAATTCGAGGGCCTGCCCGAGGGGGGAGCCCTGTTCCGCTCCGAGGAGGCCATAGGTCAGCCAGTGCGCCAGTGGGGCGACGCTGGCATAGGCGCAGAGCCAGAGTGCGAGGGCGGCAATGGCTTTTGCAAGGAGGATGAGCGAGGCTTTCGTCATGGCAGGTCTCCATTTGTTATTTTGTTATTTGGCAATTTATACAAATAAAGCCGAAAGTCAAGATGGCTCAGCCAGCAAAAAAGGCCCGCCTCACGAAGAGACGGGCCTTATGTCATGCAGAAGCGTAAGGATTACGCGATGGTGGAGCCGCTGGGGGCGTCGGCGGTGAGCAGGGAGAGCTTGCCGTCGAATTCAGCGGTGAGGATCATGCCCTGGGATTCGAGGCCGCGGAGCTTGCGGGGAGGCAGGTTGGCCACGACCACCACCTTGGCGCCCACGAGGTCTTCGGGCTTGAAGTGGGCGGCGATGCCGGAGCAGATCTGGCGGGGCTTCTCTTCGCCGAGGTCCACGTCGAAGCGCAGGAGCTTGTCGGCGTTGGGATGCTGTTCGGCGGCAACGATGGTGCCCACGCGCAGGTCGAGCTTCTGGAAGTCGGCGAATTCGATGAAGGGCTTGGCGCCTTCAGCGGGAGCGGCGGGAGCTTCCTGCTTGGGGGCTTCCTTGGCCTTCTTTTCCTTCTTGGGCTTGGGAGCTTCCTCTTCCTTGGGCATTTCGAGGCGGGGGAAGAGGTTGGAGGCAGAGGCTATCTCAAGGCCGGTGCGCAGGTGCATGCGGTAGGTGATGACATCCTTGAGCACGGCTTCGGAGAGTTCGCCCTGCGGGCGGCCGAGCTGGGCCTGCATGGTGGCCGAGGAATTGGGCATGATGGGCCAGAGCAGGTAGCAGACCTTGTACATGTTCTCGAGCAGGGTGCGGATGACAGTGCCGAGGCGTTCGGTCTCGCCGTTCTTGGCGAGGGTCCAGGGGGCCTGTTCGTCAACGTACTTGTTCATGGCGCGCACGGGCACCCACAGGGCTTCAAGAGCCTGGGAGAAGCGCATCTCGCCGAAGAGCTGGACGAAGTTCTGGGCGCCGTTGTCCGTGGTCTCGCAGAGTATGTCGTCGGCCTCGAGGGTGTCGCCGAGGGCAGGCACCTTGGAGGCGAAGTACTTGGCGTTCATGGAGAGCACGCGGCTGAACAGGTTGCCGAGGTCGTTGGCGAGGTCGGCGTTCACGCGGGTGGTGATGGCTTCGGCGGAGTAGGAGGCGTCGGAACCGAAGTTCATCTCGCGGATGAGGAAGTAGCGGAAGGCGTCGAGGCCGAAGTGTTCGGCGGCCTTCAGAGGATCGACCACGTTGCCGAGGGACTTGGACATCTTGGTGTCCTTCACCAGCCAGTAGCCATGCACGTTGAGGTGCTTGTACAGCGGGATGTCGGCGGCCATGAGCATGGTGGGCCAGAAGATGCCGTGGGGCTTGAGGATGTCCTTGGCCACGAGGTGTTCGCCGGGCCAGTAGTTCTTATAGGTGCCGGCTTCGTCGTTCTCGTTATGGGGCCAGCCGAGAGCGGTGATGTAGTTGGCGAGGGCGTCGAACCACACATAGCTCACATAGTCCTTGTCGAAGGGCAGTTCGATGCCCCAGGTGAGGCGGCTCTTGGGGCGGGAGATGCACAGGTCTTCCAGCACGCCGCCTTCGAGCATGGCGAGCACTTCGTTGCGGTAGCGTTCGGGGCGGATGAAGTCGGGATTGTCGAGGATGTGCTGCTTCAGCTGGTCCTGGTACTTGGACATCTTGAAGAAGTAGTTCTTCTCGCTGATATATTCCGGCTTGGTCTGATGCTGGGGGCAGAGGCCGTCTTCCAGTTCCTTTTCGGTGTAGAAGCGTTCGCAGCCGTAGCAGTAGTGGCCGCCGTATTCGCCGTAGTAGATGTCGCCCTTGTCGTAGAGGCGCTGGAGCAGGACCTGCACGGCCTTCTTATGCTCAGGATCGGTGGTGCGGATGAAGCCGTCGTTCTCGATATTGAGCTGGGGCCAGAGGTTGCGGAACAGGCTGGAGATCTCGTCCACGAAGGCCTGGGGGGTGACGCCGGCGGCGTCGGCGGCCTTCACGATCTTGTCGCCGTGCTCATCGGTGCCGGTCTGCATGCGGGCGTCTTCGCCGAGCATGCGGTGGAAGCGCTTGAGGGTGTCGGCCACGATGGTGGAATACGCATGGCCCAGATGGGGGCGTGCGTTGACGTAGTAGATGGGCGTAGTGATGTAGTAGCTTTTCACGGGGCGCTCCTTATTATCGTTCGCTGTCTTCGGCATGGGCGGCGTGTTCGGCCGTATGGCGGCTCTTCTCGCGGCCGGTGCGCGGGCGGCGGCTCTTTTCATTGTCGTGGTTGGGATGGTGGCGGGGCTTCTTCTTATGCTGGGCCTCTTCGGAATCCAGCATGGCCACTTCGCGGGAAGGGGCGGGAGCGGCTTCGGCCTCGGGCTCTATGGCGGCGAGTTCGGCGAGCACGTCGTCGAGGGTCTCGGGCGCAGCGGAGACCACCATCATGCTATTGTTCTGCTGGGGCTTCTGCTCCTTGGCCTGGGGGGCGGCAGGAGTTTCGGTGCGGCTGGGCTTGAGGGCCTGCCATTCTTCCAGCGTCATTTCCAGTTCCTGGCCGCCGTCGGGAAGGACGACCACGGTGTTGCGGAACATATTGCTGCGGAGAACGCGCATGGGGCCGGGGGCGGTCTGGTAGCGCTTGCCCAGCTTGGGGCAGCTGCGGTGGAGGGTGTCGTAATTCTCCTGCTCGTAGCTCAGGCAGCAGAGCAGGCGGCCGCAGATGCCGGA
>JAZQMJ010000305.1:0-3055 GCA_045543435.1 Mailhella sp. | reverse complement strand
AGGAAGCTTTTCTCCAGAAAAGTTCCTCCCCCTTCCCAAAAATCTCAACCTCTCCTATCTCTCCCTCAGCCGAGGGTCGAGCATGTCGCGGAGGGATTCGCCGAGGAGGTTGTAGCCGAGAACTGTGACGAGTATGGCGAGGCCGGGCCAGAGCGAGAGCCAGGGGGCAATTTCCAGCACGTTCTTGCCTTCCATGAGCATATTGCCCCAGCTCGCGTCGGGCGGCTGAACGCCGAGGCCGAGGAAGCTGAGCGAGGATTCCACGAGTATGGCGCCTGCCACGCCGAGGGTGGCGGAGACCAGCACCGGGGCGAGGGCGTTGGGCAGGATATGCACGAAGAGCAGGCGAGGGGAGGAGGCTCCGGCCAGCTTCGAAGCGGCGATGAAGTCGCGTTCGCGCAGGGAGAGCGTTTCGGCGCGAACGAGGCGGGCCACGCCCATCCACGAGGTCAGGCCGATGACTATCATGATATTGGTCAGGCTCGGTTCAAGGAAGGCGATGACGGCAAGGATGAGGAAGAAGGACGGGAAGCAGAGCATGACGTCCACGCCGCGCATGATGAGCTCATCCGTCCAGCCGCCGAAGTAGCCGGACGTGAGGCCGAGCACGATGCCGATGGCCGTGGATATGCCCACAGCCACGAAGCCCACCCACAGCGAGACCCGCGCCCCGTAGAGCAGGCGGGAGAACACGTCGCGGCCGAGGGCGTCCGTGCCGAGCAGATGCTCGGAGGAAGGCGGCATGAGGATATGGTCGAGGTCGAGGGCGGCAGGGTCGAAGGGGGCTATCCACGGGGCGAGCAGGGCAAGCGCACTCATGAAGAGCACGATGGAGAGCCCGGCGAGGAACATGCCGTGTCGGCGCAGGTCGAGCTTCATGCGCGGCCTCCTTTCTGGGCCGAATGGCGTATGCGCGGGTCGGCAAGGCTGTAGCCGAGGTCGGCCAGCATGTTGCCAAGGAGCGTGAGCACCGCACCGAGTACAAGGTTGCCCATGATGAGCGGGTAGTCGCGCGCCATGACCGCGGCGTAGAAGAGCTGGCCGAGGCCGGGCAGGGCGAAGATGGTCTCGATGATGACAGAACCGCCGATGAGCCCGGGCACGGAGAGGCCCAGCATGGTGATGACGGGCAGGAGCGCGTTGCGCAGGGCGTGGCGGCCTATGACCTGCGAGGCGGGCAGGCCCTTGGCGCGGGCCGTGGTCATGTAGTCCTGCCGCAGGACTTCAAGCATGGAGGAGCGCAGGAAGCGGGACGTGCCCGCAATGCTCCCCACAAGGCCCACGAGTATGGGCAGGGCGAGGTGCTTGGCGATGTCCCACGCTTTGCCGAGCGGCGAGAGCTGGGCGTAGTCCATGCTGGTGAGGCCGGAGAGCGGAAGCCAGCCGAGGTCTATGCCGAAGTAGAGCATGAGCAGGAGCGCCAGCCAGAAGCTGGGCATGGCGAAGCCGAGGAAGACAAGCACAGTGAGGGCGCGGTCGATGAAGGAGCCGCGCTTCACTGCCGAGACTATGCCCACCGGGATGGAGATGAGCAGGGTGAGCAGGAGCGAGATGACGTTCATGCCCACGGTGAGGGGCATGCGCTCCAGTATCTTGTCCATGACGGGGCGCGCGTCCGTGGAGAGGGACACGCCGAAGTCGAGGCAGGCAAGGCGCTTGAGCCAGTCCCAGTACTGCTCGAGGAGCGGGCGGTCGAGCCCGTAGAGCGCGTTCAGGCGTTCGCGCACCATGTCGCCGGCCAGCGGGTTGAGGCTGGTCTGCATATCGGTGGGCGAACCCGGCGCGAGGTGGATGACGAAGAAGCTCACCAGCGTGATGCCCCAGAGCACGGCGAGCATCCACAGCGTTTTGCGGATGCCGCGCACGGCAAGGGCTTTCAGGCGGCTGGGCTCTCGGCCGCTGTTCTCGTTCTGCATCCTTCGTCCTCGCTATGCTCAGGCCTGCGGGGCCATGGAGCCCTGGCTGATGTCGTGCTGCATCCATGCGGCCACGGCTTCGGCTTCCTTGTTCCATGCGGCAGGGGTGAGGCGCAGGGTGAGGAACTGGCGGAACATCTCGTCCAGCATGTCGAGGCCGAGGTCGATGAGGTACATCTTTTCGAGGAAGAGGCCTTCCGGATCCTCGTCGCCGTCGTCGCGGGCCACCTTGGGCGTGCGCAGGGAATTGATGCTGAAGTCTTCGGCCTTGAGGCTGACCTGCCAGTCCATGCCGTCCTTTTCGAGGCGTACGAGACAGCGCACCACCTGCTTGCCGGTGAGCAGGCCGAGGCGGGCTTCACGCAGGGGAGAGAAGGAGCCGACCACAGTGGCGGTCTCCTGGTTCTCGCCTTCGCCGCCGCGCACCACGATGCGCTGTTCCATGGCCACATTGAAGGGTTCGCCGTGGTGGGCCTCGCCTTCCATGCGGAAGACGCTGCCGGTCTCGCTGCGGAACCAGAGCCAGGTGAGGAATTCCTGGCCGAGGATGAGGTCGGTATTTTCGCCGATATAGCCTATTTCTGCCATGATGCTGTTCTCTTAGATGAATTTGGTGGACTGCACGTCGTCCAGCTTTGCGGAGATCTCGTCGCCGAACATGGAAAGGGCCAGAGAGTAGGGAAGAAGCTGTTCGAGGCGCAGTTCGAAGGTGCGGGTGAAGAGGTCGAGGAAGGTCTCGATCATCTTGGTCTGGGTGGACGCGAAGTAGACGCGGCCGGTCTGCGTGTTCCACACTACCTGGAATTCGGCGGGGATGGGCAGGAAGCGGCCCATGAGGCGGAGCTTCACCTGTTCCTGTATCTCCTTCTTGCGTTCGCGGCCGATGAACTTCTTGCCGAGTTCCTTGATGCGCTCTTCCTCGTCGCGCAGGGCGAGGCGCACATGTTTGCGGAGCACGGCGGGCGGGGTGCGGCGCGTGTCGAGGCGCAGGGAGAAGGTGAGGAAGTCGCCCTTTTCGGGAGGGGACTGACGCCATTCGGTGTCGAGCATATCGTCGAAATTCGTCCAGCCGGAGGCGCGCTCCTCGGCGATGTCGTCGATGTCGATGAAGGCGTACTGGGAGTCGGATCGTAGCCATG
>JAZQMJ010000304.1:0-11395 GCA_045543435.1 Mailhella sp. | reverse complement strand
GCTGCATGGCCGACAAGTACTACACCAACCTTGGCGAAGCCTGCCTCAAGGTGCTGAAGCATCACGGCGTCGGCGTGGTCATGCCCACCGCCCTCACCTGCTGCGGCATCCCCGCCCTCGCCTCCGGCGACCGCAAGGGCTTCGTGAAGGAAACCGAGAAGAACCTGGCCGTCATCGCCCAGGAACTCATCGGCGGCCGTGTGGACTACATCCTCACCCCCTGCGGCTCCTGCACCGCGACCCTCAAGGAATGGTGGCCCCACTACGCCTCCGAATTCGCTCCTGAAGATCGCAAGACCATCGAAGCCGTGGCCTCCAAGGTGATGGACATCAACCAGTTCCTCATCGACGTCCTCCATGTGGATCAGCAGGAAGCCGGCGCCCGCAACGCCGCTCCTGTGACCAAGGTGACCTTCCACGATTCCTGCCACCTCAAGAAGAGCCTCGGCGTTGCTGCCCAGCCCCGCAAGCTGATCAAGCAGAACCCCAACTACGAGCTCGTTGAGATGAAGGAAGCCGACCGCTGCTGCGGCTGCGGCGGCAGCTTCACCCTCTTCCACTACGATCTCTCCAAGAAGATCGGCCAGCGCAAGCGCGAGAATATCGTGAACTCCGGCGCTGCCGCCGTTGCTTCCGGCTGCCCCGCCTGCATGCTCCAGCTCTCCGACATGCTCTCGCAGAACGAAGACGCTGTGCAGGTCAAGCATCCCGTCGAGATCTACGCGGAAATGCTTCCTAACTAATGTATCCTGGGAGCCGGACTATCCTGTTCCGGCTCCCCCCTTTTTCACAACGCAACTCTGGCGTTCCCCCGCCAAGGAGTAACGATGTCCCTCGTTGAAGTCCTGAGAAAAAAGGCTCCCGGCGTTCCTACCACTCTTTATGAGGCCAAGGATCTCGCCGATGCCATGCAGTACGCCGTGGACGTGACTCTCAAGAAGCGCGCCTGCGAAATGCTCATGCCCGTTGCCGGCGAACAGTATGGCCCTGAAAGCGAAAACGGCATCCCCACCCAGCTCGTCCGCAAGATCGCCGTCCCCGGCCTGAACGACGAAGAATTCGCCGCCCTCGAAGCCAAGGCTGAAGGCACCGGCATCCAGCTGCTCCGCTCCGGCCTCCGCAGCCATCTGGGCGGCTTCGATACCAGCATCACCTGGGCCGCCGCTCTCATCGTCGATTCCGTGACCTGCATCGTCAATTCCAACAGTGAAGAAGTGCGCCTCGGCTCCATGATCGCTGAGCTCTCCATCATGCTGGTCAAGAAGTCCACCCTGATCGACCGCCTCGAAAGCTCTGCTCCCCTCATGGTCGACCTGATGACCCGCGGCGGCGCTTCCTATACCGCCATGATCACCGGCCCCAGCCGTACCGCTGACATCGAACGCGTGGGCGCCCTCGGCGTGCACGGTCCCCTCGAACTCCATATCGTGCTGCTGGAGGACTAAGACATGGCCGAACACAAGAATATGAAGGAATACCACGGTCAGATCCAGGAGGCCCTGGACGACAAGTTCCTCCGCAAGACCCTGGACAAGTTCGCCGTTGACTACAAGGCCAACCGCGCCCGCATCTTCCAGGGCTGGGACGTGCCCGAGCTGATCAAGGACGTTGCCGACATCAAGGACAACGCCGCTCAGCACATGATGGAACTCTACGAGCAGTTCAAGGCCGAAGCTGAAAAGCGCGGCGTCCATGTCCACCTCGCCGCCGACGCCGCTGAAGCCAACCGCATCATCGCTCGCATCGGCAAGGACACCAACTGCAAGACCGTCATCAAGTCCAAGTCCATGACCGCCGAAGAAATCCATCTCAACCCTGCGCTTGAGAGAGAAGGCTTCCGCGTGGTCGAGACCGACCTCGGCGAATGGATCATCCAGAATCGTAACGAAGGTCCTTCTCACATGGTCATGCCTGCCATCCACCTGTCCCGCTATCAGGTGGCCGATCTCTTCACCGAGATCACCAAGAAGCAGCAGGACCGTGAAGACATCCAGAAGATGGTCAAGGTCGCCCGTAAGGAACTGCGCGCTGAATACGTCAACGCCGACATGGGCATCTCCGGCGCCAACTTCGCCGTTGCCGAAACCGGCGTCATTGGCACTGTGACCAACGAAGGCAACCTCCGCCTCGTGACCACCCTGCCCCGCGTGCACGTTGTCCTCGCCGGCCTCGAAAAGCTGGTTCCCACCATTGCCGACGCCCTCCGCTGCATCCAGGTCCTGCCCCGTAACGCCACCGCCCAGGCCATCACTTCCTATGTGACCTGGATCGCCGGCGCCAACGAGTGCCAGGTCGGCCCCAACGGCAAGAAGGAAATGCACATCGTCTTCCTCGACAACGGCCGTACCAAGATCGTGAAGGATCCTGCCTTCAAGGACATCCTCCGCTGCGTGCGCTGCGGCGCCTGCGCCAACGTCTGCCCCGTGTACCGTCTCGTCGGCGGCCACAAGATGGGCTATGTGTACATCGGTGCTGTGGGCCTCGCCCTCACCTACCTGTACCATGGTGCCGATAAGGCCCGTTCCCTCGTGCAGAACTGCATCGGCTGCGAATCCTGCAACAATGTCTGCTCCGCTGGCATCGACCTCGCCGGCATCATCCGCGACATCCGCTCCCGCCTCATCAAGGACGAAGGCAACAATCCTGCCGGCGGCGTGATGAGCCTCGTGATGAAGGACCGCAACCGCTTCCACAACCTGCTGAAGTTCGTGAAGTTCTCTCAGGCCCCCGTCACCACCAAGGGCGGCCGCTTCATCCGCCATCTGCCTCAGATCCTCACCGGCGGCGACCAGACCTTCCGTCAGCTTCCCGCTCTGGCTCCCAAGTCCTTCCGCCAGCTCTTCAAGACTGTCGTGAAGAACCCCGCCCAGCCCAAGTACACCGTCGGCCTCTTCTCCGGCTGCGCTCAGGACTTCATCTATCCTGAACAGCTCGTGGCCGGTGTGCGCGTGCTCAACAAGCTCGGCGTGGCCGTGGAATTCCCCGAAGCTCAGTCCTGCTGCGGTCTGCCCCTCGAAATGATGGGCCAGCGCGAAGCCAGCATCGAAGTCACCGCCCAGAACGTGAAGGGCTTCGATGGCGGCAAGTACCACGCCATCATCACCCTCTGCGCCTCCTGCGCCGGTCACCTCCAGCACAGCTATCCCAAGCTGCTCAAGGGTACCGAAGATGAGTTCGCCGCTAACGTCTTCGCGAAGAAGGTGATGAACTTCACCGACTTCATCGCCAAGAACTTCGACCTCAAGCCCGAAGACTTCAACGCCACCACCGACAAGGTGTGCTACCACTCCCCCTGCCATATGCGTAACAATGGCATCGTGGACGAACCCCGCGTGCTTCTGAACATGGCCGCCACCTACACCCCCGCCGCTGAAGAAGACACCTGCTGCGGCTTCGGTGGCACCTTCTCCGTGAAGTTCCCCGAACTCTCCGCTGAAATGGGCCGCAAGAAGATCCGCGAAGGCGAAGCCTCCGGCGCCGACGTCATGATCACCGACTGCCCCGGCTGCGTCATGCAGCTCCGCGGCGTTGCCACCGCCCAGGATTCCGCCCTCAAGGTGGAACACATGGCCGAACTGCTCGCCCGCACCATGAAGTAAATCAGCAAGGCCCCGCTCGAAAGGGCGGGGCCCGCTGGAATGCTTGCTAGCCCTCTGGGCAACTCTCCCGACTCGGCTTCCGAGTGGAGCAGGGAGAGGCCGGATCCCCGGCACAATGTTTTGGTGATAAGCTTCCGCTTACATACAGTCCCGTCCCGTTTACCTTCTTACCGAGGAGACTTTTATGTCTATCGAAATGCTTGCTCTGCTTGCGTTCCTGCCCCTCCTTGCGGCTCTGGTCATGATGGCCGGCCTTCGTTGGCCTTCCACTCGTGCCATGCCCATCGCTTATGGCATTGGCGCTGTGCTCGCTCTCGCCGTGTGGAAACTGCCCCTCATCCGCGTGGCCGCCCTCACCCTTGAAGGCTTCATCACTGCCGCCGGCGTGCTCATCATCGTGTTCGGCGCTCTGCTCATCTACTACACCCTGACCTACTCCGGCGCCATGGAAACCATCCAGGCCGGCATGCAGAAGGTCACTCCCGACCGTCGCCTCCAGGCCGTCATCATCGGCTTCATGTTCGGCGCCTTCATCGAAGGTGCTGCCGGCTTCGGTACCCCCGCTGCTCTGGCCGCTCCTCTGCTCCTCGGCCTCGGCTTCCCTCCCCTCTGCGCCGCTGTTATCTGCCTGGTGTTCAACTCCGTGCCCGTGACCTTCGGTGCCGTTGGTACCCCCGTCCTCGCCGGCTTCAAGTCCATCCAGGACGTCGGCATGGCTGCCATGCAGACTGGTGACCCCGCTGCCTTCTACAAGGCCATCGGCGAACTCGTCACCCTCATGCACGGCCCCATGCTCTTCATCCTGCCCATCTTCATGTGCGGCTTCATGACCCGTTTCTGGGGCAAGAACAAGTCCTGGAGCGAAGGCTTCAAGGCTTGGAAGTTCTGCATCCTCGCCTCCATCTGCTTCGGCGTGCCTTACTACATCCTCGCCTGGGTGGTCGGCCCCGAACTGCCTTCCCTCATCGGCGGCCTCATCGGCCTCGCCCTCGTCATGAACTTCGCCAAGAAGGGCGTGTGCGTTCCCGCTGAAACCTGGGACTTCGAACCCGCTGAAAAGTGGGATCCCGAATGGATCGGCGAAATCAAGCCCACCGACGTGAAGGAATTCAAGGAACATATGCCTCAGGTCATGGCCTGGATGCCCTACGCTCTCTGCGGCCTCATCCTCGTGGTCACCCGCGTTCCCGCCTTCCATCTGAAGCCCATCGTCACCGACCCCATGTGGTCCGTTGGCGCCACCAACATCCTCGGCCAGACCGGCGTTGGCGCTAAGATCGCCCTGCTCAACCTGCCCGGCACCATTCCCTTCATCCTCGTTGCCATCCTCACCATCTTCATGCATGGCATGATGAAGGACCACCCCGCCCTCGGCTCCGGCCGCGTCGGTAAGGCCTGGGGCACCGCTTTCGCTAAGATGAAGGCCCCCACCATCGCCCTTATGGCCGCTGTGGCCCTCGTGTCCATCTTCAAGGGCACCGGCGTCTCCGAAGCCACCAACGGCGTGTCCATGCCCATGGCCATGGCTAAGTGCCTTGCCGACCTCGTCGGCGACGCCTGGCCTGCCATTGCTTCCTATGTCGGCGGCCTCGGCGCCTTCATCACCGGCTCCAACACCGTGTCCGACATGCTCTTCGCCAACTTCCAGTGGGATATGGCTCAGACCCTGAAGTACACCGTTGACCAGGCCTTCGTGATCGTCGCCGCTCAGGGCGTCGGCGGCGCTATGGGCAACATGGTCTGCGTGCACAACATCGTGGCCGCCTGCGCCGTTACCGGCCTCGTTGGCAAGGAAGGCGACATCCTTCGTCGTACCTTCATGCCCTTCGTGCTCTATGGCGTGGCCGTCGGCGTCGTTGCCTTCGTGCTCATGTAATGCCATTGGCTAGCTGAATCTAAAGGCCGCTTCGCAAGAGGCGGCCTTTTTCTATGCCTTTCTTCCGAAAAACTCATACGAGTGAACTTTCTTCCAGAAAAAGGCTTGAATAGTCCTCCAGAACAGGGCAGACTGTTAGAAAAAGCTAACTTCGGAGGATACCTGCCATGTCGAGCGCCGCATCCGAATCCTTTGCTGAAAGAAGCCTCACCCCCTCGCTGGAAAACTACCTCAAGATCATCTTCCGCGAAGAGCAGGAAGGCGGTTCCGCCCATGCCAGCGCCATTGCCGATGCCGCAGGCGTGAGCCGCGCCACAGTCACGAGCACGCTCAAGGCCCTGCGCGGCATGGGGCTCATCGAATACGAAGCCTACAGCCCCATAAAGCTCACAGAGGAAGGCCGACGCATAGGGCGCGACCTCATGCACCGTCATATCGTCTTCCGCGAGTTCTTCCAGCATGTGCTCCAGTTCGATGAAGCCCAGGCCGACGCCATCGCCGGCGAGGTAGGCAGTTCCATGCCGCGCCATGTGGTGCGCCGCTGCGGCCGCTTCGTCCTCTATATGCAGAAGAACAGGGAACGCTGGCAGGACTGGCAGAACGAATACGAGAAGGAGCGCGAGAAACTTCTCGCTGAATTCGCGGGCGGACTCGCCCGTAACGCCGCCCTCGGTGCCGGGGAAGCAGAGGAACTCTCCAGGAAATACCGCTAGAAAAAACGCGCTTGGATGTACGTTTCCTGCCGCCCTTGACAGCAGGCCCCTCATCCTCTAGAAACAAATGCGCGGGCGGTTAGCTCAGTTGGTAGAGTATCGGTCTTACACACCGACTGTCGGGGGTTCGAGTCCCTCACCGCCCACCATCCTCGATATCCCTATCCCCAAAGTCTTCTGCTTTGGGGATTTTTCTTTACTCGCCCGACGTGCCTATGAAAAAGCCACTCCGCCTCTTCCTGCTCTGCCTTGCCCTCGTCTTCCTGTCCGGCTGTGCCGGCGTCAAAGTCTCTACCCTCGACACCGAGCAGTATATGGAACTGCGCCGTGGCGACGTACTCACCCGAGGCGAGCTGAGTTCCTATACCGGCTCCGCCCTTCAGGTTCTCGGCCTCGAGCGCGAGACCTGCGAAGACGACGGCGAGACCTGCCGCGCCGCGCTCTACACCACGACCGGCATGAGTCAGGAACGCCGCCTCTCTGCACTTTCGGAAATGTGGCTCTACGAAGCCATGCTCCGCGAAAAGCAGAAAGCCGGCACGTCCGCCATAAGCGCCGCCTACCTCGAAGCCGCCCGCTTCGCCTATGCCTACCTCTTCCACTCCGAGCGCCCCATGTCCATGCGCACGCTGGAAGAACGCCCCACACAGGTGCGCGACTACTACAACTTTTCCGTCCAGCAGGCCCTGAGCAAAATATTCGAGGAACGCCTCTCCGCCGCCCGCCCCGACAGGAAAGAAAGCACCATCTCCATAAGCGGCTGGAAGCTCCATGTGAAGGTGAACGGCACAGAAGGGAGCCGCCTCGGCGTACTGCCCGAAGCCATACTCCCCGCCTCCGAACTGAGTTTCGATGGCCTTCGCAACCAGTACAGGCGCGACGGCCTCGGCGCGGAAATGGTGGCCGTGCTCCCTGCCGGCTCGAAGAAGGATGCCGTGTGGAGCGAAATGCGCTACCCCGCCCTCACGGCCGTCATAGACTTCCCCGGAAATACTCTGGATGAAGTGCTGCGCTCCCAGGAAGCCGCCCTCAACATCTACGACCCCTTCAGCACCGAACGCATAAGCATAGGCGGCAGTCATGTGCCGCTGGCAGGCAACTTCACTTCCGGCTACGGGCTCTGGCTTGCGCGGTCCGACTTCGCCACGCAGTCCCTCGGCACGCTGTTCGGGCTGGAGATGCTCCTCGGCGGCGGCGATATGCTCGAAGCCCCGCACGTTTACCTCATGCAGCCGTACCAGCCGCAGAAGAAGACCGTCATCATGATACACGGCCTCGCCAGCAGCCCCGAAGCATGGATCAACGTGGCCAACGAAATCATGGGCGACGAAACGCTCTCGCGCGAGTACCAGATATGGCAGGTCTATTACCCCACGAGCTTCCCCATAGCTCTGAACAACGCCGCCATCCGCAAGGCTGTGACCCAGACGCTCCAGGCCCTCGATGCCGAAGGCAGGAACCCTGCCTCACAGGATATACTGCTCATAGGCCACAGCATGGGCGGCATACTTTCGCGGCTCATGGTCTCTTCCTCCGGCGACGAACTGTGGAACGCCATGCTGGAAAAGCGCAAGCTCAGTAAGGAAGTGCAGGAAAAGGTGCGGGAGAAGATGCATGACTATATGTTCTTCGAGCCCCTGCCGCAGGTGGGCCGTGCCGTGTTCATCGCCGCTCCGCACCGAGGAACGCCCTTTGCGGACATGAGCATAGCCCGCTTCATCGCAGGACTGGTCACGCTCCCCGTGAAAGTCGTGAACGGCATCATCGAACCTGCGGTGACGCTCATCGCCCCTGAACTCAAAGGCAAGAAACAGCCCATCAACGGCATCGCCAACCTGAGCGCGAAGGACGACTTCATCGTGAGGGCCGCCGCCCTGCCCATCTCCCCCGCAGTGCCGTACCATTCCATCATCGGCAACGATACGCCGGACGTGCCGCTTGCAGAGTCCAGCGACAGCATAGTGCCCTACTCCAGCTCGCACCTCGACGGCGCAGTTTCGGAGAAAGTCATCCCCTCGGGCCACAGCGTCCAGGAGACCCCCGAGGCCATACTCGAGATACGCCGCATCATGCACGAACACCTTGCAGGCAAGTAGCTCTCCCAGCCGCACATACAGCAGAAGCCCGACGCTTCCGAACATATCGGAGGCATCGGGCTTCTGAACTATGGGCTGAAGCTTGCCGGATCGCTCTCATCAATGGAGAGCGCAGGGATCGAGGGCTTTGTCGAGCGTGGCGGTGTGGTCGGAAAGCTGGCCGCCGGTGAAGGTGTAGCGGCGCAGGGTCCATGCTTCGAGGTCGATGTAGTCGAGCTTGCCCCAGGTCTTCTCACAGAAGAAGGGCTTGAGGGCCTCCACGATATCCTCGTCCGGGAAGGCGTCGCCTTCGTAGCCGATGGAAAGCAGGTCGCCCTTGAGTTCAGCGGAGTCCTCGTCGATGAACCAGTCGCGCAGTACGGCCTGCACGGCTTCCAGCGTTTCGTCGCTGGCCGGACTGAAACCGCCGTAGGCTTTGATGATGACAGGCCTCATCTAGCGCAGGCTCCCCATGACAGACGTGGCCGCGTTGCCGAGGGCTTCGGCCAGAGCGCCGGACAGGGTGGCTTCGCCAAGCTTGGCGCCGGGGATGCCGGTCTTCTCGAACTGAGAAGCGAAAGAGCGGGTAACAGTAGACTGCGCACTGCTGTAGAGGTGGGTCTGCAGACGGATAGAAGCCTGGCAGGTAGTGAGGCTCTTTTCCACGAGCTGGACGTTCTCCACAGTGCCGGTCACGATGTACTGGGGCTGGTTCATCTGCGCCTGAGCCATGGAAAGAGCCACAGAGACCTGCGCGCCGCGGGCGGCCAGTTCATCGGCAAGGGCCTGCGTCACCCAGCCGGGCACGCTGGCGCTGGACTGGAAAGCAGTGCCGTCCTTGCGCACGCCGAGGTCGGCGGTGGTGCGCTTGTCTTCGAACTGCACCACAACGATGCGGGGAGCCGTGGCCGCAGGCACGGCCTGAGGCACCTGCGTATCGTAGAGCAGGCGGACATCATTGTTCTTGGCAAGACAGCCGGTGAGCGCCAGAGCGGCAAAGAGCATCACGAAACAGGAAAGCAGAGAGAAACGAATTTTTTTCATAGGACGACTCCTGAAAAGATAGCTCACGCTATCCCTTTTGCTAGGCATACGCAACTGCGGCCCTCGCAGGCTCGAACTTTTTCACACAGGCCGCGAGCCCCGCTCCTCACGATATCTACTGCCTGCGGAACGTGGCCGTGGCGCGCAGGCCGCCTTCGGGGCGGTTCTCCAGCACCACGTCGCCGTCGTGCATGCGGGCCATGCTCCGGGCGATGGACAGGCCGAGGCCCGTGCCGCCGGTACTGCGGCTTCTGGAACGTTCGACGCGGTAGAAGGGCTCGAAGACCTTCTCAAGGTCGGCTTCAGGGATGCCCGGGCCACAGTCGGAAATGGTCACCGCCAGCATGGGGCCGCGTTCTTCCACGCCAACGACCACACTGCCGCCGTAGCGCAGGGCGTTGTCCATCAGGTTGGCAAGACAGCGCTTCATGCTCAGGGGGCGAGCCGAAAGCGGAGCTATGCCGAACAGCACTTCGGGGTCCTGCAGACGCTCTTCGAGCTGTATGGGCTGGCCCATATCCTGCCTGTCTTCCACAAGGCTCTCGATGAGCGAGGCCACATCCACCATGGACACGGCTTCGCTCTTGCTCCGGGCTATGTCGATAGTGGTATCCATGATCTGCTGGAGTTCGCCGATATCCTTCTGCAAGGGGACTCGCTGGCTCTCGTCCAGGGCTTCCACGCGCAGGCGCATGCGGGTGAGCGGAGTCCGCAGGTCATGGGAAACCGCGGCCAGCATGCGTTCGCGCTCATCGAGGAAATCACGGATGCTCTTCTGCATGCGGTTGAAGGCCTGCGCCGCTTCACGCACTTCCGTGGGGCCGGTCTCCGGCAGTTCCGGAGTGCCGGGCACGTCGCGCCCGAACTGTTCGGCGGCACGGGCCAGCCTGCGCAGGGGCTTCACGCAGAGCGCGAAGGCCAGCAGGCTGACGATGACGAAAAAGGCCTCGATGGCGACGATGCTGGTGAAGGGGAAGGCCGGCATGGGAGGATAGCCGGGGGAAGAGTCTTCGATGACCACCCAGGTCCCGTCGCGCAGGGGGATGACAGCCGTGGCCTGATAGACGGAAGGCCCGAGACTGCGCTTGGGCTGGGAGACGAAATACTGCACCACGGACTTCCAGAAGGCTTCCATGGGGCTGGGCAGGTTGAGATGGCTCACCGCCAGAGAAGCGATGCGCTTCACGCCAAGCTGGGAACGTTCGCCATGCTTATGGCCGAGCTGGGGAGTATTGTCGTAGACCTGCGTAAGAGAGCGGTTGAGCATGAACTCCATGAGTTCGGAAACTTCTTTCAGCTCTTCGTTCTGTACCACGACCAGAGGGCGGATAGAAGAAAAATGCACCACGAAGCCGCGGCTGTTGAGCTGTTCGCGCAGAGCGAAGCGCGTTGCCGGGGCAGACGCATCCAGAAGGAGAGCCGTTTCGGCCATGCGCCTCGTGCGGTCGGCCATGAGCGCGCGCATGAAATAGAAGTGGCGCGACTCTCCGGCGTAGATGGAGGTGAGGAAGAGCAGGACGAAAAAGCTGGCCGAGAAGATGAGGATGAGCCTCGCCAGAAGAGAATCAGGAGAAAAGCGCGAAACGATGCGGCGCAGGCGGCACATCACGCCGCGCCCGGAACGGGTCAGCTCTGCCGTGCGAGACATGGGCTATTCCGCAGTGATGGCGCTGGTGAACACATAGCCGTCGCCGCGCACAGTCTTGATGAGCTTGTTCTCGCGGCCCTTGTCGCCGTCGCCGGTATCGCGCAGACGGGCGCGCAGGCGGCAGACCTGAACGTCCAGACTGCGGTCGAAGGGGCTGCGGTCGGTCTCCTGCCCCTGCAGTTCGTCCTGGATGAAGTCGCGGCTGAGCACCTTCTGGGGATGTTCGAGAAAAATGGTGAGCAGGCGGTATTCAGCGCCGCTCAGGTTCACCACCATGCCGCCGGGAGCGATGAGGTGGCGGGCGGAAAGGTCGAGGGTCCAGCCGCTGAAATGATAGGCCTTTTCCGGACGTCCGGAAGGCGTTCCCGCCTCGGCGGGGACATCGGACACGCGGCCGGAACGGCGGAGCACAGCGCGGATGCGGGCAAGGAGCTCGCGGG
>JAZQMJ010000303.1:0-3115 GCA_045543435.1 Mailhella sp. | reverse complement strand
GAGGGAACAGGCGGCATGCCGCCGTAAGTATGCCGTAGAGGGCTGTGAGGGCGCCGAGATACCAGTAGTGGGCCTGCTGGTAGTACGGCCCCCAGAACAGAGAAGTGTAGAATTCCCGGAAGCTGACGGAAGAGCTGCGGCTCGCCAGCATGAGATAGGCTATGAAGGGAGCGATGACCATAGCCCCGAAGATCCATGGGGCGACGATGTGGTACAGCTTGCGTTTCCAGAACTCTCCCGTGCCGTGCCTTGCCAGCGACATGAGGCCGAAATAGCCGGACACGAAGAACATGCAGGCATGATGAAGATATCTGTCCAGCAGACGAAGACAGTGGCGGAGAAAAGCGGCTGTGACGTATCGACCACATACCACCATTCAGGAGCGTACGCCATGTAGCACATGGATGCATGGAACACGACCATGAGCCAGACGACGGCCAGCTTCAGATTGTCCAGGGAATGGATGCGGGATCCGTTCATATCCTTACCTCTCAGGATAGCTCGGCAAAGGTTAGCATGCCCAGTCCCTGCGGTAAAGAAGGCGAAAGAAAAGCGGCTCCGCCCGGAGGCAGAGCCGCATTCGCACGAGGCGTTCAGAGTGAGTTACTTGGTCTTGGTGCCGCGGAGCACGGGCCAGGCTTCACGCACGAGGAAGAGGGAAAGGATGAAGAGCACAGCGGCGAGGCCGGCCTGCAGGTAGGCGGCGAACATGTCGCCCTGGCCGGCGGCGATGACGGTCACCTTGCCCTTGAAGGTGAGGAACAGGGAGCTCAGGGTCACGAGGATCATGAAGACCATGGGGAAGATGAGCATCCTGTGGTTGCGGGCGGCATTCTTGAGCCAGGCGGCCACGGCCAGCAGAGCAAGGCCGGCGAGGAGCTGGTTGGAAGCGCCGAACAGAGGCCACACCTTGGCCCAGCCGCCCATGCCGAAGGCAAGGCCGAGGAACACGGTGATGACAGTGGCCACATACTTGTTGCACAGGGTCTTGCGGATGCCGGTGACGGTCTCAGGAGTTTCGCCGGGGTTCAGCCAGAGTTCCTGGAACATGTAGCGGGCCAGACGGGTGGCGGTGTCCAGAGAGGTGAGGCAGAAGGCGGACACGGAGAGGATGAGCAGACCGTAGGCAGTCTTCTGGGCTTCGGGGCTGTCGAAGCCCACGGAGCCGAGCATCTGGGAGATGCCGGAAGCGAACACGGCAGTGGGCGGGATCTTGAAGGCGTCGGCGCCCTTCTGGCCGAAGATGTAGCAGATGGTGATGAGGGACACGATGGCAAGGGCGCATTCCACGAGCATGGAGCCGTAGCCGATGAGCTTGGCGTCCTTTTCACAGCTGAGCTGCTTGGAAGTGGTGCCGGAAGACACCAGAGAGTGGAAGCCGGAGATGGCGCCGCAGGCGATGGTGACGAAGAGGACGGGGAAGAGGTACTGGCCCTTCACTTCGAAGCCGATGAAGGCGGGCATGGTCACGGTGGGAGCGGCACCGATGATGCCCACGACGGCGGCGATCATCATGGCGTAGAGCAGGAAGGAGCTCAGGTAGTCGCGGGGCTGGAGAAGGATCCACACGGGGGTCACGGAAGCCACGAGGATGTACACGCCGAGGATCCACATCCAAGTCTTGCCGGGCAGGTAGATGGGGAAGGCGAGGCCGATGGCGATGCAGGCCACGAGGACGGCGATGCCCACCACAGTGCAGACGGAGAGGGGCAGGTTCTTGCGATAGACGCAGAAGCCGAACACCACGGCGGCAACGATGAACAGGATGGAGATGGTGGCGGTGGCGCCGTTGGCCTCGATGACCTGCCCGGCGGCGTTGAAGCCGTTGAAGGTGCTGGCCACGATGGAGGCGAAGGCCGCGATGACCAGGAGCAGGGTCAGGTAGGAGAACACGATGAACAGGCGCTTGGCGCGCACACCGATGTTCTCGGAGATGATCTGGCCGATGGAAGCGCCCTTGTGGCGGATGGAGGCGAACAGCGCGCCGTAGTCATGCACGGCACCGAAGAATATGCCGCCCACGATGATCCACAGAAGGCAGGGAAGCCAGCCGAAGAAGGCCGCCTGGATGGGGCCGTTGATGGGGCCTGCGCCGGCGATGGACGAGAAGTGGTGGCCCAGAAGCACGGGGGCCTTGGCGGGCACATAGTCCACGCCGTCCTGCATGGTATGGGCGGGAGTGGGCTTGGAATTGTCCACGCCCCACTGCTTCGAAAGCCAGGAACCGTAGGTCACATAGCCCAGGAACAGGCAGGCGAAGCCGCCGAAAAGGATGATGAGAGCGCTCAAATTGTTTCCTCCTGAATCGAGCTGCACTTGGCGAGATTGCCGAGCATGAATCCTTCCATGTCCCTCGCGGCCCCGTTGACGAAGACCTTCCCCGTACCAAGCTCGACTGCGGCGGCACGGAAGTCCATCCAGCCGTGCAGAGAGAACAGGAAATCCTTATGGAATCGGGTCTTTTCCAGCTGTCGAGCCGCTTCTGCCTCGATGCTGTCGCAGACGAAGACGGCGGTGACGAACGTGGATTTATGGTCGATGTGCGGGCGCACCCTGTTCAGGCCATGCTCCCGGGCCTGATCGCGGCAGGCTTCGAAGTCCTGCACGCGGAGATGCGGAAGCGAGAACACATAGACATATTCATGGGTCTCGGCGCACCAGAGCTTGACCTTTTTCGAGATGACAAAGCATTCGTTGGTGGAATGGAAGGCGTAGCAGGCGGCCAGATGCGCTATGCTGTCGGGACAGACTTCGTCGTCGAAATAGACGGCGTAGGCGTCGCGAAGTTTGCTGAGCATGGTCTCTCTGCTGACAGGCATCCTGTATCCTCCGGAAAAGTCTGGAACGTCCCTCAGTGCGAAGGGGACAGTCTTTGGAGAAATATCATAGGAAAGAAACGGGATACAAGGAAAAAGCCCTCATGTGAAAATAATAATTATCACACGAGGGCTTTCCAGCGCTTGCGAGGCAATGGTTTTACAGGTCTGCGATGTCCTTTATAAGCGCTTCTACATCTTCGGGGAGCGTGCTCCAGCTCGTGCAGAAACGTACGCAGTGGCACCCTTCTCCCGCAGGAGCGATGTATTCGAAGATATGCTTCGCGCCCAGCGTTTCC
>JAZQMJ010000302.1:0-1614 GCA_045543435.1 Mailhella sp. | reverse complement strand
CCTTGCGCGGGGAGGCGACCTGTACACCGGAGCGGTCCCATTCTGCCATGAGAGAAAGCGGGGCCGTTTTTTCGATGATGGTGATGATGTCGCTCTGAAGCATATTCTCTCCTGCGGAAAAGGCGGGATATGTTGCGCCGGTGAACTCTTATTTCTAGGGGAAGTTCCTGCTTTCGTCAAGTTCACGGGGGGCGGGCAGGCGCATACGAGAACCGGGCGCGCCAAGTATAGCCGTGCATGGCGGGAAGGGCAATCGTTCAGGGCGGGACTTCCCCGTTTTTTATGCGGCAGGCTCCTTTTTCCTTGGAAGACCGGGGCTTTTGCGGTATGGAAAGGCATGCCATCCTTCATTTATATCACCGATGTTTTCTGCCCGTGGTGCTTCGGCTTCGCTCCTGTCATGAAAAAGCTTGTCGAGGAGTACCGCTTCCCTGTGCGTACCCTCTGCGGTGAGCTCGTGGACAACCCCACGCCCACTTCCAAAATGGGAACGCCGACGCTCCTCGCTTTCTTTGAACGCCTCTCTTCGACGACGGGCCGCGAGATAGGCGCAGGCTTTTTTGAGATGCTCAAGCCTGAACACAGCGTGACTATGGATTCCCGCCGCTCGGCGGAGCTCATGGCGGCGCTGAAAAAGACTGCTCCGGGCCATGCCCTTGAGCAGATGGAAGTGTTCCAGGAAGTCTTCTACCTCGAAGGGCGCGATGTGCTCGACCCTTCCGTGCAGGCCGATACGGCGTCCCGCTGGGGAGTGGAGCCTGCCGTCCTTGCCGAGGCTCTGTCCTCCGAAGCTGTGCAGGACAAGGCTGAAAAGGAACTGGAAGAAGCCGAAGAGATACTTGGCGACTTCGTGGTCTATCCCAGCCTGTTCGTGAAGACGGACGACGGCGCCCTCCATGCCGTGGCCCGAGGATACGCCCCTTATGCCGATGTGAAGGCCAAGATAGAAGCGGCTCTGGCCTGCTCCGGAACGTCCTGCGAGGCCGCTGAAGCCGGAGTTTCGGCCAATGCCTGCGGACTGGACGGAAGCGGCTGCTAGCCCAGAAACGGAGATACGATGAAACGCAAGCTCACCCTTGCTCAGGCCGTGGAGGCCGCGGGCATCCTTTTTGAATTGAATACGGAAGCGAAGGGCGCGCTGGCCATTGCCGCCCGGGCAGGTCTTCCGTGTACCGCCGAAGAACAGCAGGCCTTCCTCTGGGAATGGCGGGCCTATGTCCATGCCGCTGTCCTCTATGGACTCATGGTGCAGGCTCCCAACGTTGTCGTGGTGGAATACCTGCGCGTCACGCAGGCCATGCTCCGCAGCCTCGGCTACAGCGCAGAGCAGGCCACGGATTTCGTGGACGGCGCCTTCCGGGCCTACACCGATCCTATGGTACGCACCCAGACCCAGGAATGCCCAGCCGTTTTCTTCCAGCGCCTGCTCGGCAAGCCCATCGCTGAAGTTCCTTCGCAGACCGTGGCCTTCATCTCCGCCGTCATGGCAATGGTCATGTCCGCTACGTTGGACAAGCTTGAGCAGTACGAATACGGGCTGGAGTAGAAGAGGTGTTTTTACGGGGAAGGGGGAGAAGGGACTTTTGTAAAAGTCCCTTCTCCCCCTTCCCCGTA
>JAZQMJ010000301.1:0-3166 GCA_045543435.1 Mailhella sp. | reverse complement strand
CCGCCTATGCCGCTCAGTCCGACAACGTATCGCTGGTACAGCTCGTCTCCTTCGGCTGCGGTCTCGATGCGGTGACCGCCGATCAGGTGGAAGAGATACTCGCCTCTACGGGCCGCCTCTATACGCAGATAAAGATCGATGAAGGCGCCAACCTCGGCGCGGCAAAGATCCGTGTGCGTTCCCTTCTTGCCACCATGCGCGAACGCCGCCTGCATGCGGAGAAGAAGTCCACGCTTTCTCTGCCCACGATGGATGCTGTTCGCGCGGCCGGTCTGGCTCAGGAGGACAGGGAATGGACGCCGCCTCCCTTCACCGAAGAGATGAAGAAGACGCACACCATCCTCATCCCGCAGATGTCGCCTCTGCACTTCCAGTTCCTGCCTACCATGCTCCGCTCCTGCGGCTACAAGGCGGAACTCCTGGAATCCGTGGCCAAGGAGGCCATCGAAGAAGGCCTGCGCCATGTGAACAATGACGTGTGCTACCCGGCCATCACTGTCATAGGTCAGCTCCTGCATGCCCTGCAGAGCGGCAAGTACGACAACAAGAAGGTGGCCGTCATCCTCTCGCAGACTGGCGGCGGCTGCCGTGCCACCAACTACATCGGCTTCCTGCACAAGGCTATGAGGGAATGCGGGCTCGACGATATCCCCGTCATCTCCTTCAACCTTTCCGACCTGAACCGCAATCCCGGCTTCAAGGTGAGCGGGGCCATGCTCCTGCGCGGCGTGCTTGCCCTTTTCTGCGGCGACGCCCTCATGCGCATGCTGTACCGCACCCGTCCCTATGAACTGGAGAAAGGTTCTGCCGATGAGCTGGCCGCCCGCTGGGCTTCCATCCTGAATACGGACGTCCATGACGGCGCTGTCATGAACACGTATCGCCATATACGGCAGGCCGTGCAGGATTTTGATGAACTTCCTCTTCGCGAAGGCCCCCGGAGGCCTCAGGTCGGTCTTGTGGGCGAGATACTTTTGAAGTATCATCCTGACGCCAACAATAATGCAGTCAAAGTCGTCGAGGCTGAAGGCGGTGAAGCGGTCATGCCGGACTTCACGGATTTCATACTCTACGGACTTTATGACGAAGTGTACCGCTGGAAACATTTCAGCGGCAGCTTCCGCAAGGCCTTCTTCAGCGGCATACTCCTCCGGGTCATGCTGACGCTGAGGCTCCCTCTGCGCCGGGCGCTTGCCCGCAGCCGCAGGTTCGAGCCCCCCGTGGCCTTCCGCAAACTGCGGCAGATGGTGAACGGCGTGGTCTCCCTCGGTCAGCAGACCGGCGAGGGCTGGCTGCTCACTGCTGAAATGATGGAATTGCTCCATGGGCGTATTCGGAATATACTTTGCATGCAGCCCTTCGGATGCCTGCCCAACCACATCACCGGCAAGGGCGTCATCAAGGAGCTGAAGCGCCGCTTCCCTGAAGCGAACATCGCCGCCGTGGACTACGACCCCGGCGCAAGCGAAGTGAACCAGATAAATCGAATCAAACTGATGATGGCCGTCGCCCGGCAGGAAAGTTCGGGAGGTGAGCCGTCAGCCGCAAGGTGACTATGATAGACAAACGACTGCCTGAACTTCTGGCCCCTGCCGGCGACATGTCCTGCTTCCTCGCAGGCATGGCCGCCGGGGCCGATGCCACCTACCTCGGCCTCAAGAACTTCTCCGCCCGCGCAGGCGCGGAAAACTTCAGCACCACCGAGCTGGCCCGCATGGTGGATCTGGCCAATCAGAACGGCCGCCGCATCTATGTGGCCTTCAACTCGCTCATCAAGAGCGGCGATATCCTGTCCGCCGGGCGTCTCATCAAGCGCCTCCAGCGCGACGCCCAGCCCCACGGACTCATCATCCAGGATATCGGCCTCATTGATGTGGCTCGTCAGGCAGGCTTCGAGGGCGAACTCCACCTGTCCACCCTCGCCAACCTCTCTTCGCCCCGCGATATCCTCACCGCCAAGGAACTCGGCGTCCAGCGCGTGGTGCTTCCCCGCGAGCTCTCCATCGACGAGATCCGCCAGATGGACGAGGAAGCCCCCGAAGACATGGACTTCGAGATGTTCGTGCACGGCGCGCTCTGCTGGTGCGTCTCCGGCCGCTGCTACTGGTCCAGCTACCTCGGCGGCAAGAGCGGTCTGCGCGGCCGCTGTGTGCAGCCCTGCCGCCGCATCTACAAGCAGAAGGGTCGCGAGGGCCGCTTCTTCTCCTGTCAGGACCTCTCGCTCGACGTGCTCGTGAAGACGCTCTGCGATATCCCGCATATCCGCAGTCTCAAGGTGGAAGGCCGCAAGAAGGGCCCGCACTACGTCTATCATGTCATCACGGCCTACCGCATGCTCCTCGACGCTCTCGGCACCGAGGACTGGGCGCACGCCAAGAAGGACGCCGAATCCCTGCTCGAGATGGCTCTGGGCCGCCCCACTACCCGCGCCCGTTTCCTTCCTCAGAAGGACTTCAACATCTCCACGCCCGACGAGCCTACCAGCTCCGGCATGCTCGTGGGCAAGATCCAGTTCGAGAAGAAGGACGGCAAGCCTTCCTTCCCCTTCATCAAGCCCCGCATCGAACTCCTGCCCAAGGACCTGCTCCGCGTGGGCTACGAGGACGAGCAGTGGCATGATACTGTGCCCGTGACCCGCCGTACCCCAAAAGCTGGCACCTGCACTCTCAAGCTGGCCCGTCACAAGATGCCCAAGGCCGGCGTTCCCGTCTTCCTCATCGACCGCCGCGAGCCCGGCCTCGTCCAGATCCTCAATGAATGGGAAAAGAAGCTGGAAAAGTGCCGCAAGGTGGAAAGCCCCATCGTGGAATGGCATCCCGAACTTCCGGCCCCTGTCCGTGCCAGGCGTCAGCAGGACTATGTGGTGCGCTCCAGCCTGCCGCAGGGCCGCGAGACCCGCGGTTCCCGTTCCGTCATGACGGCTCTCTGGATGTCCATGAACTCGGTGCGCGCCGTTTCCCGCACCTTCATGCCCCGCATCTCCTGGTGGCTGCCCCCGGTCATCTGGCCCGAAGAACAGGCCATGTGGCAGAGGCTGGTCATCGAGGCTATCCGCAACGGCGCTACCCATTTCGTCTGCAACGCGCCCTGGCAGGTGAGCCTCTTCCCCTCCGGCGACGATAAGAGGCGCCCGCATCTCACCGCCGGCCCGTTCTGCAATATCTCC
>JAZQMJ010000300.1:0-6217 GCA_045543435.1 Mailhella sp. | reverse complement strand
CTGTGAAGAAGGCCATGGCTGTACTCTCCAACCTCGATGTGGATATGTGCAACCTGCATGCCGCCGGCACTGTGGCCATGATGGAAGGCGCTCTCGCCGGCCTCACCCGCGCCGACGGCACCCGCCCCCTGCTCATCGCCGTGACCCAGCTCACCTCCACCAGCGAAGAGCGCATGCGCGAAGACCTGCTCATCGAGCGTCCTCTGGATGAAGTGGTCATGCACTACGCCTCCCGCGCCGCCAAGGCCGGCCTCGACGGTGTTGTCTGCTCCCCCCTCGAAGCGGGCAAGGTGCATGAGACCTGCGGCGAGAAGTTCCTCACCGTGACCCCCGGCGTGCGCTTCGCCGACGGCGAAGTGGGCGACCAGGTGCGCGTGACCACCCCCGCCCGCGCCCGCGAACTCGGCTCCGACTTCATCGTGGTGGGCCGCCCCATCACGCAGGCCGCCGACCCCGTCGCCGCCTACCGCCGCTGTGTTAAGGAATTTCTGGGATAAGAGATTTTGTGGGGGAGGGGAAGGAAAACTTTTGAAAAAGTTTTCCTTCCCCTCCCCCAAGCCCCCTCCCCTCCCAAGACTTTTAATTACTGAATGGTCAGAGCTATCAAATAAAAGTCTTTGGAAGATGGGGGTCTGGGGGAAGGAAGCTTTTCTACAGAAAAGTTCCTTCCCCCAGGGCAAAACTCTCCCCCTCTTACACAGGGAACTGATGGAGGAAGCGCACGTCGTTCTCGAAGTTCATGCGCAGGTCGGTGAGGCCGTATTTGAGCATGGCGATGCGTTCGACGCCGAGGCCGAAGGCGAAGCCGGTGACTTCATCGGGGTCGTAGCCCACGGCGGTGAAGACGGCGGGGTCCACCATGCCGGAGCCGAGGATCTCGAGCCAGCCGGAGCCCTTGCACACGCGGCAGGGCTGGCCGTTCACATGGCCGTGGCCGCCGCACTGGGTGCAGGACATATCCACTTCGACGCTGGGTTCGGTGAAGGGGAAGAAGCTGGGGCGGAAACGCACGCGGGTCTTCTCGCCGAACACGGAGCGCACGAAGGCGGTGAGGGTGCCGCGCAGGTCGGCCATGGTGACGTGCTTATCCACGAGCAGACCTTCGATCTGGTGGAACATGGGGGTATGGGTCACGTCGGAGTCGCGGCGGCACACCTTGCCGGGGCCGATGATGGCCAGCGGGGGCTTGCGCTTGAGCATGGTGCGCACCTGCACGCTGGAGGTGTGGGTGCGGAGAAGCACGCGGTCGGTGATGTACAGGGTGTCCTGCATATCGCGGGCGGGGTGTTCGGGGGGCATGTTCAGGGCTTCGAAGCAGTTGAAGTCGGTCTCGACTTCAGGGCCGCCGGCGATCTCGTAGCCCATGTTGCGGAACACGGAGCAGACTTCTTCCATGGCCAGGGTGATGGGGTGCAGGGAGCCCTTCCAGAGGCTGCGGCCGGGAAGGCTGGGGTCGAAGCCGGCGATGAAGGCGGCTTCGCGGTCCTGCTCCTGCTGGGCGAGGCGGGCTTCGAAAAGCTCGATGAGGCTGGTCTTCACGGCGTTGGCGGCCTGACCGAAGGCCGGGCGCTGTTCAGGCGTGAGGTTGCGCATCTGAGCCATGAGCTCGGCAAGCTTGCCCTTGCGGCCGAGGAAGTCCACACGGACGGCTTCCAGGTCGGCTTCGGTAGCAGTCTGGGCAAGACGCTCTTCGAGCTGGCCGGGCAGAGCATTGAGTTGTTCGAGAAGATCCATGTCAGAACCTTGTCAGGCTGCGCACGGGCGCGCCTGTTTCTGGAATATGAAAAAGGGTGCAGGGACTGGCCCTGCACCCTTCACGGGGAAAGCTCCCCAAAAATCGTCCTTTGGCGCGTCAGGCCTCACGGCCTTCGGCTGCCTCCGTTCGCAGACGGCAATTACGCCAGCTGAGCCTTGGCCAGTTCGACGATAGCGGCGAAGTCGGCCTTTTCACGCACGGCGAGGTCGGCGAGCATCTTGCGGTTGATGACGACACCGGCAAGCTTCAGGCCATTGACCAGACGGGAATAGGACAGGCCGTTGATGCGGGCACCAGCGTTGATACGCTGGATCCACAGGCGGCGGAAAGCGCGCTTGCGGAGCTTGCGGCCCTCAAAAGCGTAATGAAGGGAACGTTCAACAGCTTCACGAGCGGTACGGTACAGACGGCTGCGACCACCGCGGAAGCCCTTGGCCATGTCCAGGTATTTCTTGTGCCGACGATGGGCAGCAAGACCTCTCTTTACACGCATGGATAACTCCTGATCAGTCCCGCGAGGCGGAGATCTAGCCAGCGGGAGTTGAGCCGCTCAGAGGCGGCGAAATTCGAAATTCTACGCAGTCTGCAGAAAAATGCGAGACTTAGGCGTAGGGAAGCATACGACGGACGGCCTTTTCGTTCGTGCTGTCGACGATAGCGCCCTTACCGAGACGAGAACGACGCTTGGCGTCCTTCTTGGTGAGGATGTGGCGCAGATTCTGACGACGACGCTTGAACTTGCCGCTGCCGGTCACTTCGAAGCGCTTAGCGGCAGAACGTCTGGTCTTGATCTTAGGCATAAACCAACTCCTTGGTATTCGTATCTTTCCTGAACGGAAAGGACGATTTAAGCATCAGAAGGCACCGACTATGCACCAAAAACGCATAATCTGCAAGCAAAAAATCAAGGCGCGGCCCGACAAATTTCATGCCGGGCCGCGCGCATAGTCGAGCTATTATTTCTTGGGCAGAGGAATGAGCATCATCTGCAGGGTACGGCCTTCGGCGCTGGGAGCCTGTTCGACCTTACCCACATCGGCGGTATCCGCGATGATCTTCTCAAGGATGCTTTCACCGCGATCCTTATGCACGATCTCGCGGCCGCGGAAGAACACGCTGACCTTGCAGCGGTCGCCGTCTTCGAGGAAGCGGCGGATGTGGCGCACCTTGGTCTCGTAGTCATGGTCGTCGGTCTTGGGACGGACCTTGATTTCCTTGATCTGCACCACAGTCTGGTTCTTCTTGGCTTCCTTCTTCTTCTGCTGCTGTTCGTACTTGAACTTGCCGAAGTCCATGATGCGGCAGACCGGGGGTTCGGCGTTGGCAGCCACTTCCACCAGGTCATAGCCCTGCTCATGGGCCATAGCGATAGCGTCAGAACAGGGCAGGATGCCGATCTGTTCACCTTCCGGGCCAATGACCCGCACTTCGCGGGCGCGAATCTGCTCGTTGCGGCGCACGCCGTCCTGCGGCACGTCGCGGCGAGGTCTCATGTTAGGCGAAGCTATAGCTCATACCTCCACGCTTGAAAGGTTCCTCACTGTCCGTGCGGATCATGGCGATGGCTTCTTCAACAGTGCGGAAGCCGATGTTTTCGCCGGAACGCAGACGGACGCTGAAGCCGCCATCGGCCACTTCCTTGTCACCCACGACGAGGACATAGGGGATCTTGGCCAGCTGAGCTTCGCGCACTTTGAAGCCCAGTTTTTCGTTGCGCGTGTCGGCTTCCACACGGAGGCCGGCGGCGGCAAGGCGGCTCTTCATTTCCTTGACGTAATCCAGCTGGGCGTCGGTCACGTTGACGATGCGGGCCTGCACAGGGGCGAGCCAGGCAGGGAAGGCACCGGCAAAGTGTTCGGTGAGAACGCCGATGAAGCGTTCCAGAGAGCCCAGGATGGCGCGATGCACCATGACGGGACGATGGCGTTCACCGTCCTGACCCACGTACACCAGGTCGAAACGCTCGGGCAGGGTGAAGTCCACCTGGATGGTGGAGAGCTGCCATTCGCGGCCGATGGCGTCCGTGACCTTGATATCGATCTTGGGGCCGTAGAAGGCGCCGTCGCCTTCGTTGATCTGGTAGGGCTTGCCTCCCTCCTCGCCGGCCTTGATGAGAGCGTTGGTAGCGAGCTCCCACGCCTCGTCGGAGCCGATGCTGTCTTCGGGGCGGGTGGAGATGAAGATGCGGTACTGGAAGCCGAACAGGTCCATGAGGTCAGCGGAAAGGTGCATGACGTTCAGGATCTCTTCTTCCAGCTGTTCGGGAGCGCAGAGGATATGGGCGTCGTCCTGAGTGAACTGGCGGACGCGCAGCAGGCCGTGCAGAGTGCCGGACTTTTCGTGACGATGCACCACGCCGAGTTCGAAGAGGCGCACGGGCAGGTCGCGGTAGCTGTGCAGGGTCTCATTGTACATGAGCATGTGGCCCACGCAGTTCATAGGCTTCACGCCATGCACGTCTTCCTCGATCTCGGTGAAGTACATGTTCTCGCGGTAGTGGGCGTAATGGCCGGAGCGTTCCCACAGTTCGCGGCGCAGGATCTGCGGGCCGCGCACGAGCTCGTAGCCGCGCTTCAGATGTTCGCGGACGAGGAAGTCTTCGAGGATGGTGCGAAGCATCATGCCCTTGGGCAGCCAGAAGGACATGCCGGGGGCGATGTCTTCATGGAAGGAGAACAGGCCCAGTTCCTTGCCGAGGCGGCGATGGTCGCGGCGCTTGGCTTCTTCGAGGGCGTTCAGGTGTTCCTTGAGGGCCTTTTCGTCACCGAAGGCGGTGCCGTAGATGCGGGAGAGCATGGGGCGCTTCTCGTCGCCGCGCCAGTAGGCGCCGGCCACGGAGAGCAGCTTGAAGGCCTTCACGGCGCCGGTGCCGGGGATGTGCGGACCGCGGCAGAGGTCGAGGAAGTCACCGCAGCGGTACAGGGACACGGTGTCGGCGTCGATCTCTTCGATGATCTCGACCTTGTAGCTCTCGCCCTTGCCTTCGAAGAGAGCGATGGCGTCGGCCTTGCTCATGACGGAGCGTTCGAAGGGAACGTTGGCGGCCACGATGGCGCGCATTTCCTTCTCGATGGCTTCGAGGTCTTCAGGAGTGAAGGGACGGGGAGTATCGAAGTCGTAATAGAAACCCTTGTCGATGGAGGGACCGATGGTCACCTTCACGCCGGGGAAGAGCTTCTGCACGGCGGCGGCCATGACATGAGAAGTGGAATGGCGCAGGAGCTGCAGGCCTTCGGCATCGTCAGCGGTGACGGGAGCGGCCTCGACAGCGTCGGCGGGCATTTCGGCGGAAAGGTCGAGAAGAGTTTCAGTTTCAGCAGTCTTCACACGGCAGGCAAGAGCGGCCTTGAACCGTTTGCCGGAAAGAGCCTGCTTCAGCACGTCGGCACAGCTGGTGCCGAGGGCGGCCTCGATCGACTTTCCTTCTACGGAAATCTGCATGATAGAACTCCAGGAAATAAAAAAAGAAAAGGGAGGCGCTGCCTCCCTTTTCCGTTTCTGTTTTGTGGTAGGCACGAGCAGACTTGAACTGCTGACCCCTTCCGTGTCAAGGAAGTGCTCTGCCACCTGAGCTACGCGCCTTTGTTGTGTGAAGATGTGTCTATAGAGATTTCCCGGATTCGTCAAGCGTTTTTTTTGCACAGAATATAATTTTCTTCTTTTTCTTCCAAAACGCCTGCTCTCGCATCCTTTAAAGCAAAAGCGCTGGACAAGGTGGGCGCCCTATTCTATCGTTGGGGAACTTTTTTGCCATCCTGCGCAAAAAACAGAGAAAACACTCCATAAAAGGATATGCTCATGGGCATGACCGTGACTCAGAAGATACTGGCCGCGCACGCCGGACTGGAAAGCGTCGCCGCCGGGCAGCTCATCGAAGCCCAGCTCGATATCGTGATGGGCAACGACATCACCATCGCTCTGGCCGTCCCCGAATTCCGCAAATCCGGGGCCGAAAAGGTCTTCGACAAGGAAAAGGTCGTCGTGGTGCTCGACCACTTCGCTCCCAACAAGGACATCAAGGCCGCCATGAACTGCAAGGTGTGCCGCGACTTCGCCCGCGAGAACCAGCTCACCCACTTCTTCGACGTGGGCCGCATGGGCATCGAACACGCCCTCCTGCCCGAGCAGGGCATAGTCGCCCCCGGCGAAGTCATCATCGGCGGCGACTCCCACACCTGCACCTACGGCGCCATCGGCGCGTTCTCCACGGGCGTGGGCAGCACCGACCTCGCCATGGGCATGGCTACCGGCGAGAACTGGTTCAAGGTGCCTGCCGCCATCAAGTTCGTGCTCACGGGCAAGCCCGGCAAGTGGGTCTGCGGCAAGGACGTGATGCTCCACATCATCGGCCGCATCGGCGTGGACGGCGCGCTCTACCGCTCCATGGAATTCACCGGCGAAGGCGTGGCCTCCCTCTCCATGGACGACCGCTTCTCCATCACCAACATGGCCATCGAGGCC
>JAZQMJ010000299.1:0-11207 GCA_045543435.1 Mailhella sp. | reverse complement strand
AGGTTCGAGTCCTTGTAGCCCAGCCAACGGTTTATGTCCCCATCGTCTAGCCGGCCCAGGACAGCGGCCTTTCACGCCGTCAACAGGGGTTCAAATCCCCTTGGGGACGCCAAGGAAATTCAAGGACTTAGAGTAAAATCTAAGTCCTTTTTTCGTATGTGGGGCATTTCTGCCCCACGCTCTGCCCCACAGATTTGGAAAAGTTTAATAAATTTGTATGAGTGGGGGGTAAAAGGCGTGGGGCGGAGAGCGGCCGAGGATGAGCCGCTGACCTGAAAATAGGGCAGAATTGGGCGTTCCGTCCGAAAAATACCCACAAATTTTCCGAATATACCCACAGAAGACCAAAGGCATACCCACAGCGCTGGGGTATGCCTTTTCTGTTTCTCTTGCTTTTTTGAGGGAGAACCGAGGAGAGATCCATATCTTGACCTCATCGTTAGCCTCGAATTATATCCATCTAAAATACCTTGTTGATGGAGATGGTTATGAGCATGACTAGCAACCTCAGCCTTTTTGTTCCAGATATCGACGCTCTCGATTTGCAAGGGATACTGTCTTTTACCCCGGATGGAGTAACAAATCTAGTTATTATACTTATATCATTTATCTTTTTATGTGCCTCTTTGTGGGGCATCCTTTCATCAGTCTGGTATTTTTTCAAGAATCGTAGTTTGAAGCGAACGATTAAAGGCCTTCCAGACGATGAAAAACCAGAGGTGTCTGCCTCCAGGCATACGGCGTTCAAAACGTACGCCGAAGCTTGCACCAGCTTTGATGGTTGCACCTACTGTCCTCCTGCTGCTGAAGAGTTTTTTAATGATGAAACACTGGCTTCGGGAATCGTTCGGAATCGATTGCTCAATCTGATGCCCACGATTCTTACAGGTCTAGGTGTTCTTGGGACATTCGTTGGCCTTACGATAGGTCTTAGAGGTTTTGACCTGAGTGGTTCATCTGCTCAAGTAAATAGCCAAATAGCGAATATGACAGCCTGTGCCTCTACTGCTTTCGTTACATCCGTCTGGGGTGTCGCAAGCAGTTTACTTTTAAATGTTATTCTGAAGATCTTATCTGCGCTGCTTAGTTGGCAGATACGTAGCATACAGAGCTTGATAGAAACGAAGTTTCCTCCTGGCTCTCCTGTTGAAGCTTTCATGAAAGATCTCAGTGAAAATCTTCGTGGAAGTAAGGATGCGCTTGATCTGTTGGCAGAAAAAATAGGCAACAGTATTCAGGAAAGTACTCAGTCTATAACTAATGCTTTGGCAACTCAGACGGCACAGGCTGAAATACGACAAGAAGCCATGTTCGCTGGCCTGACGGAGCGTAGTGCTGCTATGGCAGAAACTATGGCCACGCGAATTGGTGATGCCATCAAAGGGTCTATTGGAGATGCGATTCTTCATAGCGTTCAGCAGGTAATGGCAGAGTCTGCTGAAAATATGCGCCGGACCTCTGAGGAGCTAAAAGCTATCCTTCAAGATTTCAGTCAGAATACTGGTAATGCCGGTGAAGCACAGTCTGCGGCTGTTTTGACCGCCGTACAAAATCTTCAGAAGGCTGTCGAAACTAGCACCAGTGAGTCGTCTCGTCTTTTTGAGAAGCTGAGTCGCCAACAGGAAGAATTTTCTCAGGGACTGAATACTCGTAACGACGGCCTTCTCAATGAACTCAGAGCGGTAATGGCAAACCAGCAGGAAGCCGTCAGCCAAATGCTGGCCTCGTCTTCGGCCATTACTGGCCATACTGAGAAAACTCTCAATACGTTGCTTGGAAAACAGCAGGGAGTTATGTCCGATGTTGACCGAGTGCTCAAGGCAAACACGGCCAGTTCTGATGCCATGCTCGCTGAGGTTCAGAAAGTTCTTTCCGCCTTTGCTGGTAACGTGGATGAGATGCGTGGTTTGTCCGCCGACATGGACAAGCTGTGTACCCAGATACGAAGTGCCAGTCTCAGTATGGAAAAGATGGGAGCGGGTATAGACGCAACAATGAAACAGGTCAGTTCTAGCGTTGATAGCAGTGTGACTGCCGCTGGTCGCCTTGTCGAAGAAGGTCGCCGTGTCGGAGAAGGTTTCACATCCGCGGCTTCGAGTCTTGATAATACGCGTACTGCTCTGGATAAGGCATCTGCCTCTTTTGTTGAAACAGCAGAGGGAACAGCTACGCAGTACAGCAACCTTGCCAGCAGTTATGACCGTCTCCAGCACACTGTCGATAATCAGGTGCGGGAGATGAACGAGCAGGTCAAGAGCATCATGGAGAATTATAACGCACAGGTTGAATCCATGATGAAGAGTTATGCTCATCAGGTAGTGGAGCAAACTGCTAAACGACTCGGAGAGTGGGATAAGGGAACTAAGGATTTCTGCGATCGCCTTGTGCAAGTGGTCATGGCCATGGGAGAAGCCGTAGACGAGCAGTCGAATCGTCGGAGGTAATCCATGGATCTATTCCGAAAGATAAAACGTCGTCAGGCTCAGGAAGAAGAGAACCCGTATTGGATGTCTTTTTCAGACATCATGGCGGGAATCCTTATTATCTTTATCATCGTTTGTGCTGTGCTGGTATATAAGCTTGCCCAGACTAGAGAAAGCTTTACGGAAACAGAAGAGAGAGTACGAAAAAATATCGAGCAGTTACAGGAAGCTCTTCAAGCTCGTGAGATCATGCTCAACGAGGTGAAAGAAATTCTCAAGACCAAAGGGCTCTATGTGGATGTTGAAGACGACTCCATCATCGTTCCTATGACTACATTAGACTTTGCCAGCGGCAGTTTTAAAATCAGTGAAGGGAAAAACGAGCAGGCGGCAGAAGCTCTTGGAACGGCTCTGCGTGATGTTCTTTGCAAGGACGACCGCTGGAAGTATTTGGAAACCATTTTTGTGGAAGGTCATACGGACAGCGTTTCGGCGGATAATCGTTATCGAATGGGTAACTGGGAGCTGTCGGCGTTACGAGCGATTTCTTTATGGAAATTCTGGACCGAAGAGCGAGCTGAGGAGTTTGGCCAAGCTCTGAAAGATATGGGCCACCGTGTTGTGCATGAAGGGATTGAGAAGCGCGCGGCTCTTTTTTCTGTAAGTGGTTATGCTGATACTCGTCGTCGTGAGATGGAAGATGTCACAGACGAGCAACGGCGTAGGAATCGTCGCATCAATATCCGATTCGTGACTAAACAAATCCATCCAGAAGAATTGGAAATCATACGACGCCTTCTGGAGCATGATAATGGCTAACCGATATGATTCCTTTCACGAGTCTAAAAGATTTGGCCAGAGAGGAGAAAGCCGGAACACGCATTTTTCGGTGCGCCAGCAAGAGATACTGCCACTCTTCTCTTTGCCTGAGATATCCTTACCTCCTTTTTCAGCCGAAGACCTCCATCTTTTTTTCGATGAACTGGTTGAAAAGGCAGAGAAAAAGATACAGGGCATTGGTACTCGTGAGCCTGCTTTTCTGAGACGAAGGAAAGAGCTTGAGGATGCCATTAGGCGAATGGATGACGTGACGGACTACATGTCTTCTTTTCTCTATATTCGTCCGATGCTCAGTTTGTGGCTGGATCAAAATTTTGGCGAGCAGTATATCAGAGAGGATTGTCCTCCAGACTCTTCATTTTTGGTCTTTCTTGATTCTCTTGTAGATGAAACAGAGAAGAAATGTCTCGGCATTCTTACACTCCTCGAATTATGCCAGGTTTTCTTTGTGCGCTATAATGCACTGGCAGAGCATCGAGGAGATTTTGGCCGTTTCATCCAGTCACAGCTCAAGTGCCGCAGTACAAAAAACAATGGGTTCGGCTTGGCAGAGCTGAAAAGCAATGCCGCCCATCTATTCTCATCGTCTGGGCATAAATGGCTGGCTGAAGAGGCGCAAAGACGAAACATTCCTTTGGCAGATATGGCTGCAATCTTAGATATTCCGCAGGATTCGGAGCTCTTTCGCTGTGCCCTTGGAGTGTTTTTCATACAGAGTATACGTTCTCTTGCTCCCAACGAAGATGCTCCTGTCTTGAATGAATTGAGAAACCCCAGAGTGAATAGACTTGCTTGGGAAAATGACCTGAATCTTGGTCATGTGGCATTATCTATTATGATAGATAAGCTGGAGAATGCCCATCAGGAGCCCGGACAACTCTGGAAAGATATCATACTTGAAGTTGCCGGAGATCCTCGAGTTTCAGAACAAAAAGCTACCTATCGTGAGTGGTGGAGCCTGCTGGGGCATCATCGTGTAGAGCTTATGCGTGCATGGCTTTCACGTTTCGACATGGAGCTTTTTCTTCGTATTATTGGAGAATTTGCGAAAAATGATTTTGACATGGATCGCATGTTTCCCCAACGTAAAAAGTTGTTGGAGCATATATTCAAGCAGAACAATGTAGGTATGACTCGTCTTTTCCTAGGATCGCAAGCCGAACGATTTGTAAGAGATTGGTTTAATGATTCAAAGTCGCTTTTCTTTACAAGACTTAACGACTCGAAGCTTACAGTATTCTATTATCGAATTGGAAATGTGCATGTCGTAGAAGGGTCACATGTTTTTGCTATGCGCATCTTGAATGAACTTCCTCCTAACTGTGCTCTTACCAAATATAATGAATATGAAGGAAAACGTGAGCTTGGTAAGGGGCTAGAAGAACGCTATTATGCATCTTTCCGGCGTGGAGAATTACGAACTCGAGTTCAGGACCTTGAAGTAATAAACCACAACGGAGCATGGCTAAACCGTGCTATAGACGCCCTTAAACGTCGTGGTGTTAATATCAAAGAAGATGAAATTCTACCTCGGTCTGAATGGATATCTTACTATAGAGGAGGCTGGTAATGAGCCTTGCAGAATACATTCGCTCGATATTTTCCAGAGAAGAAGAGGGTTGGAATGTAGAAGTCAGCCAGCATGGAATGCTTTTCCATTCCGATAAACACGCCCTTTGTCGCAAAGGTGACGCTCCTGCAAGATTGCAGAATCAATATATTTTCCTTCAGATGCTTGCCGAAAGTGGCGAGGCTGAGGACTCCGGCGTATTTGTGTTGGACAGTGAGAAAGCCTGTGCGTTGACAGAAGGAGAACGTGAGCTTCTTGGTCTGCCTGGGCCTTGGCCGGGAACATTCGAGATTTTTACTCGTGGGCATACTTTCAAAATAGGTGGATTCCATCCTGAACTGAGACTGGTTTCAAGTGATGGACGCAAAACAGAAAAATGGTCGCTTGAGGGGCCATATCTGCGAGTCGGTGGTCAGGAGTATCTGCCTACAGCAGCGCAATATCTCGCACTTTCGGCGATCTCTAAACATGCATCCCTTTCCCCTGAAAAGCAGACGGAAGCAGCTAATCTGGCGGTTATTTATGCATTGCAGAAAGCCAAATCGGCAGGAGTCGATATGGATCTGCGGCAGTTCGACAGACTGCATGTAGATGAAGCCGAACGCATCGGCGTAACCGCCTTTGAGGAGAAAGACGGCGGATTGCGGCTTGTGCCGGATTTCGGGCTTGATATATCGCCTGATGAAGTTGAAAAACGCCTCCGTCAGCTTGAAGGAGACGAGGCAGTATGCCTGCGCGTTGGTGACAGAGTCGTTATGCTGGATGAGCAAAAACTGCTCGGAATCCGTGAGATTTTAAATAATCGCAAAATTCCTGCTCGCGATAGAGAAAACTTCCTTAAAGCACCGGCGGCATTTCTCGATGCCTACCTTGTAGAGCTTGATAATGGCTTCTCCATACGTGTGCATGGGGAAGAACTGTTCCGAAAGGCGTATTTCGGTGAGACCGATGCTCGTCGAAGCAGCTGGTTTGGCAGTGACGAACAGGTTGCCATTCTGCTTGAAAGTGCTGGGCCGCTGATTTCCAATGAAGAAGAGTTGGAAATTTTCACCAACGAAGTACGCCAAGCAGGGAATGAACAAAGACCTTCTATTCCCCTTGGGGATGTTTGCGTACTCATTCCCGAAGAAAAGGAACGCCTTGAGCGTGATCTTGAAACTGTAGCGAGAACAGCTCGTAAGCAGTGGGCAAAAAACGGTATCCAAAAGCCTCAGACGGAAGCTATTACCGTTGCTCTGGAGCTGAATGATGATGAAGAATTCGGTCAGAAACAGAATGAGTATCTTTCAGAGTTCTACTGGAGAGGGGAACTCAAAAATGATGCCATGACATTCACTCCTTTTTCTTACCAGGAGGATGGTATTCGCTGGCTGGTCGGCCATGCCATGCACGCGGTGGAACAGGAAGAGGAAGTCTTTGAAGGAGCCTTGCTCGCAGATGACATGGGGCTTGGCAAGACGTTCATGACCTTGGCAGGGCTTAATGCGTGGCAGAATATCCAGAGGGATCGAGGGCAAAAAATCATTAAGCCCACGCTTGTTGTTGCACCGGTAGTCTTGCTGGAAAACTGGAAAGCGGAAATTGCGCGGGTATTTCCTCAGAGTCCTTTTTCGTCTGTTATTATTCTGCAGAGTGAAGGAGCTCTCAAGACGTACAGGATAGAAGGAGTAACAGGAGATCGTGCCGAGCGTCATGCCCTTAAAGTAGGGCGCGAGTTTGGCTCTTCACGGCTAGATCAACCTGGAGCTTTAGTTCTGACCAATTACGAGACCTTGCGCCGTTTTCCTTTCTCACTCGGATCGGTAGATTGGGGCATGATCATTTTTGACGAAGCCCAGGCTGTGAAGAATCCTAATTCACTGAGTTCTCGAGCTGCTAAGGGACTGAAAGCTGATTTCCGTCTGGCTGTCACAGGAACACCTGTGGAGAACAGTCTCATCGATTTCTGGAATATTTTTGATACTGTACATCCCGGCGTACTGGGAACCTGCCAAGGATTCCGCAGAGAATACATTCAGCCTATATTGCAGAGTCGGAAAAATGATTTTGGCGATGAGGAGGATGGGAGCGAGTCCATACGCCGAAGCTGTGGCGAAAGGCTTCGCCAGAAAGTTGGACACTTCATGCTTCGGCGTATCAAAGAGGATAAACTTTCAAACGCCTTGCCGAAGAAAAATGTTTTCGTAGGCGGTAATGAACAGGGACGAGTTGCTTGGTTGGCTCCAGTTATGACAGGAGATCAGAAACTTGCCTATGATGCTGTACTTAGCAAGGTGGCTGCCGCTAAAATTGCAGGAAACCTTATGGAGATTCTGCTTCCCTCACTGAAAGACTTGAGGGATATTTCTCTTCATCCTGAACTCGCATCCTCGACAGAGCTCCATTATCCCAAGAGCAGCAAGGAAGCAGAGAATTTCCTTGCTAAGTCAGCTAAGCTCATGGCCATGATGAAGATTCTTGAAGATGTGAAAGCCCGCGAGGAAAAGGTTATCCTTTTTGTTATCAATCGCGAGCTTCAGTATGCCCTTGCGGCCTCTCTGAACATGATTTTTGGTTTAGGCCATATTTCCGTAGTGAACGGTGAAGTCAGCGCCGTTGCCAAGGGACGAGCGGGAAGCTCATCAACTCGTAAAGGTATAATAGAGGCTTTTGAGCAGCGTGAAGGATTCAATATCATTATAATGTCTCCTCTGGCAGCAGGTGTAGGCTTGACAGTTGTAGGAGCTAATAATGTCATCCATCTGGAGCGGCATTGGAATCCTGCGAAGGAAGCTCAGGCCTCCGACCGAGTTTATCGTATAGGCCAGACGCGGGACGTCAATATCTACATTCCTATATTAGAGCACCCTGAACTGGTTTCCTTCGATAGAACTCTCGATAGGCTGCTCCAGTACAAAACAGATCTCAAAGATGCAGTAGTCACCCCTAGAGAGGTGAAACCTGCTGATTTTGATTTGGCAGGAATGCTTGGAGTTTAAATAGATGCTTTCCCCTTCGTGGTAGGCACTATTCCCTAATGACTGGTTATAAGTATAAGCTCCTCGGAAGAGTTATTATTTTCTGAGGAGCTTTTGTATGGTTAAGAATGCCAAAATCTACTCACCGCAAACATCACCCCACTCAGTCCCAGCGCAACTGCCGTTGGGCACAGCCAGCCTTTCTGGTCATAGGCAATTTTCCAGAAGGAGATTCCGAGGCAGAAGGCGATTGCGGTTAGCGTCATACCTCCGATGACCATCCCTGCCGGGACATAGTAAACATTCTCCAGTGGCAGCGGCTTCCCCAAGCCAGAGCAGAGACCAGCCCAGTAGGACATACTTCCGAAGGACATCAGGCAGAGGATTATCAGCAGGTAGATAGGCATCAGCGGCATGATATACACGCGGGCGGTCAGCTTTTCCGTCTGCTCGATAACGCTTTGTATCAGCCGATTCTGGGCGTTTGCGGCTTCACGATCGGCGGTTTCACGCACACGTTTCAGCAGTTCCGAAGTCGAGTCTGTAATCTTTTTCGGCAGCTGTTCGTAGTACGCCTTCTGGTATTCCATGGCGAGGAACAGCATCCACACAGCATCGTCGTCTTGCAGGTTCAGCGCCTGCTGCATCATGGTCAGCCGATGGTATTCCTCGCGCGTGACCTTACTGCCTCGCATCCGTTCCAGATGTTTGATGGCACTAACTGCCAAGATTCACCCCCAGTGCGGCATCCAGTACGACGGCACAGGCCCGTCTCCACCGCTGAGTTTCGGCTCTCGTGCCGAACGGCATTTCGTCCAGTGCCCTCTGAATGGAGCATCGCTTCGAGTACAGCCAGTCGGCCACACGATTCGCCACAGCCGGAAAGTTGAGCGTCATACCACGCTGTTCGATGGCGGTCTTTGCTCTGGAATTGTTGTAGATGTCGAAGCGGTTCGCCTCGCCAAAGTACAGGTTGCGGCACACATGGATGGTCGTTTCAGGGAAGGCATCCATGAACGAGTGCAACAGCTCCACCGAGTCACGGTGACGGTTGATGATCCAGAAGACCACAAGCTCTCTCCGCATTTCCTCCAGTGCGGACTTCATGATTTCGCCGTAGCTTGCCGTGCTTGTTTTCGTGCGTGCCGCCGCGTTGATGACAACCGCATGGTCGGAATATTCCTGCACGGTGTCGAGCAGATCGGCCCAGCCGTCAGCATCATCCAGACTGTTCATGCGGCACTGAAGATTCGGCAGGCCAAGGCTAGCGTGTGCCTTATATACGTCGGGGTTGTCAGTGTCCGTATCGACGAGCAGGACGTTCTGCCCTCGCTCCAGCAGATAATCCACCAGCGCAAAGGAGAAGAGGCTCTTGCCTACACCGCCCTTGCTGCCGCCCACATAATAAACATTGGTATCTTTCATTTAGAGTTCCGAGTCGGGTTTGTCCGGTGTAAAATAGACCGGAACGTTTTTCTTCTCCTCCCGTTTTGCTTCGGGATGGCGCTTCGTTTTTCTCTCTGCCGCAGAAGGATGTTTGTCTTTCGACAGTTTCCTCTGCGGCTCTTTTTGTGTCTCAGTTTTCACTTCAGCCAGCTTTTTTCTCAGCGTAGCGACGGGGATGGAAACATTTCCTTTTTCCAGAATGTCCGCCAATTCCTTGAAGCTGTAGCCTTTCTCCATTGCCTTTTTCAGGTGCTCAAAGAGCATCTCTGTCGCTTCGTCGCGGGTCTTGCCGAGTCTTTTGTCCGGCAGATCATCCAGTGTTTTCCGCATGGATCTGATGCTGTCATCTTCGATGCGTATAACTTTTCCCATGCTCACATCCTCATACGGAAACTGTCTTCTTCGCGTTCGCGCTTCCGCCGTTCAGCCTGAGCAATAAGCTCTGCAAGTTCTCGTACAGCTTCCCCGCATCGCCGCAGGAGCTCCGCAGTTCGTCCACTTCGGCTTTCAGGCGAAGCGTCGCTTCCTCCTGCCGGAGCAGACGGCTGGCAAAATCCCTGGCGTTTTGCCGGTTCTCCGACTCCATCTTTTTCAGCGCTTCGATAAGTAGGCGTTCGGTTTCTTTCATTGATGATTCTATCCTCTATATTTTTCGCTTGCTCCGACCATCGGGCCGGATAGCGTTTTCGGTTGATGTGTTTTCGTTTCTCTAGAACGCGCTCCAGCTCTTCTTCCAAGCTGGCGATGCGCTTCGGAAGTTCAAGTTTGACGAAACAAACTTCTTCCTCAGGCGACTGCTCTTTCGGCTTCCATGCTTCCGCAAAGATGCCGCCCTTGAGCCGTATCTTCAGGCCCGATTTCGGCACGACCACGCCGATGTAATCCTTGCCGGTGCGTGAGATATGCAGGCCTTCTTCCTTCAGGATACGAAGTACGTCCTCGCGGCTTTTGATATCGCCTTGAGTGAGTCTATCTTTCAGGAGTTCTGTAATGGCCGCTTTCGCCTCGTCGCGATCTGAGTTTTTGATCTTGCGATTCCAGCGCATGGCCTGCGCGTGTAGGAGGTCGGCCTTGTCGGGCAGAAAATCGCGGGAGCGTGCCGGATCGTCCGGACGTGTCCAGCCTTCGCGCCAGTTGAAGAGGTCGCGGAAAACGGAAAAGTCCTTCTGCCATCCGGGAGGGCAGGCATTGAAATCCTTGCCGCTGGAAAGCTCCATGCGAGGGATGAGGAAGTGGAGTTCGTGATGTCCGGCGTGGCGGTGACGCACCCAGAGTATGTGCCGCTGATCGGCTTCGAGTCCGGCAAATGCTACTCGCTCGAAGGCGTCCATAACGTCGCGCTCCTGTGCCTCGTTCACGTCATCGTCGGGATGCCATGCGAGTACGCCGGACGTGAATTTCCAACGCCGTTCGATGCTGTTGATAAGCGCGGCTGTGAGCTTCGGGTCGCCGCGAAGTACTTCGGGCGGATGCTCTTTTCGTGACGGGACATCCTCACGGATGAGGTAACGGACAGGGCGATCGCCATCGCCCGTACCGTGGGGGAATACTTTCATCAGCAAGGATGCCTTCCTCCCCGGTCTCGCCAGACGTTCCCGAAGCAAAGGCGTCAATCTTTTCCTCGAGGCGTGTCAGAGCCGCGAGAACTTCCACGGCTTCCAGCGATTCCTTATAGGTATTGGCCCAGCGTGCTATCTGGTTCAGGTTCGATCCGATGCGTGCCAGCTCGCGGAGCCGCCTTTTCTCTTCCGGCGTGCGTCTCAGGCGAAGGCGCAGACAGGTCTGCCGGACGTAGTCCGAAACGCTCATGCCGTGGATTCCTGCGTTCAGCTTGAGCAGGTCACGCTCTTCCGGGCGGACGCGGATGACCACCGCCGTCGAGCGGGCGTGAGTTTCTTTCTTCATTCAGTTCCGTTTTTCTGAAGCGGGGTTCGAAGGGGCGGCAGCCCATCGCCAGCCGTGAGTAGAGCG
>JAZQMJ010000298.1:0-1660 GCA_045543435.1 Mailhella sp. | reverse complement strand
CCATCATCGCCGGCACGCCCAGGGCCAAGGCCCTGAAGCTGGCGGAAGAGTCGCTCGAACGCGTGGGGCTTGCCCATCGCCGCGACCATCATGTGACCACTCTTTCCGGCGGCGAGCGCCAGCGTGCGGCCATAGCCCGTGCGACCCTGCTCTGCCCCAAAGTCCTCCTTGCCGATGAACCGACCGGCAACCTCGACGAAAAAACGGGTTCCCTCGTGGTGGATGTCCTTCGGGGCCTGAACCGCGACCTGGGCATGACCCTCATCATAGTGACGCATAACCGGGAACTTGCGGCCAGCCTGGACCGCAGCCTTGAACTGAGATCTGGAGAGCTCTATGCGCAAAATTCTTTCTAGTCTGGCTTGTCTGGCCCTCTGCCTTTTCGTGTGGGCAGGCATGGCCGGTGCCGCCGCTCCCCGCGTGCTGGTACTGCCGTTTGCCGTCAATGCTCCCGAAGCCTCGGCACAGCTTGCCAGCGATGTGCCCGCCCTCGTGCGTCAGGCCATTGCCAAGCATGGCTTTACCGCTGTCCCGACTTCCGCCATCAAGAAGGGCAAGGCCGAAAGCGATATGAGCGCCCGCAGCCGCGCCCGCTCCGCCAAGGCCCGCTATGCCGTCTATGGCAGCCTCAACCAGCTCGGTGAAGGCTTCAGCCTCGATATGCAGCTCGTGCAGGCTTCTTCGAACAAGGTCGAATCCTTCCACATGGAAGGCGGCAACCTGCTCGAACTCCAGCCTGTGGTGAATTCCCTGGTGAGCCAGATGGTCGGCTCTATCGCCGCAGATGACAGCAGCATCGCTTCCGCCGCCACTGCCGCCGTGAACAAGGGCGGCATTGCCGATATCCGCATCAAGGGCCTCAAGTTCATCGACCAGGATCGAGTGCTCGTCCGCCTCAAGACTAAGAAGGGCGACAAGGTCGATGAAGACGCCATCGACGCCGAAGTGCGCAATATCTGGGAGTTCGGCTACTTCAACGACGTGTTCGCTGAGGTCGAGCCCGGCCTCGCAGGCCCTGTGCTCGTCTTCACCGTCGTTGAGAAGCCCCGCATCGCGGACGTCCGCGTGGAAGGCTCCGAAGAAGTGCGCATGAGCGATATCAACGAAGCCATGTCCACCCACACCGGCTCCGTCCTCAACGAGAAGGTCCTTGCCGAAGACCTGCAGAAAGTGACGGACCTCTATCGCAAGGAAGGCTTCTACCTTGCCGAAGTCACCTATGATGTGCAGGCCAAGGCCGACGGCTCTTCCGCCGTTCTGGTCTTGAACGTCAAGGAAGGCAACAAGCTCTACATCAAGGACGTTGCGCTCGAAGGCCTCAAGGAGATCGACCCTGACGACGTGAAGGATTATATGTCCATCAGCGAACGCGGCATGTTCTCCTGGTTCACCGGTTCCGGCGTGCTCAAGGAAGAATCCCTCGAGCGTGATACGCAGACCATCAAGGCCTTCTTCATGAAGCATGGCTATCTGGACGGCCAGGTGGCCGCCCCCGAAGTCATCTACGAGGAAGACGGCATACGCGTTGTCTTCCGCGTGCGCGAAGGCCAGCGCTACAAGGTGGGCGACATCATCCTGCAGGGCGACCTCATCGATACCGAGGCCCGCATACGCGAAGCCATTGCCCTGGACGATATGCAGAAGTCCGGCGACTACTTCG
>JAZQMJ010000297.1:0-1552 GCA_045543435.1 Mailhella sp. | reverse complement strand
AACTCGTGGTCGGCATGCTCCCTGAACTCAAGGCCGCAGGAATCTCCATCCTGCACCAGACCGGGAAGAGCGAATACGAGAGTGTGCGCGCCGCCTACCTCGCCGCCGGATGCTCCGAGGCCGAGACCGATGCCATGGTGAAGCCCTTCCTCCACGACATGGCCGCCGCCTACCGCGACTGCGACCTCGCCCTCTGCCGTTCCGGCGCGACCTCCATGGCCGAACTCGCGGCCACGGGCACTCCCGCCGTGTTCCTGCCCTTCCCGCAGGCCGCGCACGACCATCAGACCGAGAACGCCCGCGCCATGCAGGAAGCCGGGGGCGGCATACTGCTCCCGCAGAAGGAAGCTCAGGCCATGCATGCGGAAGGCCGCCTCGCCCCCATGCTCATCGAACTTTTGAACGACAGGGCCCGCCTCGCCTCCATGCGTGAAGGCGCGCTCTCGCTGGCCCGCCCCGAAGCGGCCGACGCCGTAGCCGAAGAAATACTCAGACTCGCCAACAGCAACTAAAGAATCGGAAAGACCTATGAACAGCAAGATTCGCGTCATCCATATGATAGGCATCGGCGGCTCGGGCATGAGCGGCATCGCCGAAGTGCTCCTGAACCTCGGCTACGCCGTGCATGGCTCCGACATCTCCACCGGCGCAACTGTCCAGCGCCTGCGCGGACTCGGCGCGCTCATCCACACCGGCCACTCCGCCGACAACCTCGGCGACGCCCAGGTCGTGGTGCGCTCCTCCGCCGTTTCCGATTCCAACCCCGAAGTGGTGGCCGCCCACGAACGCGGCATCCCCGTCATCCCCCGCGCCGAGATGCTGGCCGAGCTCATGCGCCTGCGCACGGGCATAGCCGTAGCCGGCACCCACGGCAAGACCACCACCACGTCCCTCCCCGCCTCCATCTTCGGCGCGGCCGGCCTCGACCCCACGGTCATCATCGGCGGCCTGCTCAACGCCTACGGCTCCAACGCCCACCTCGGCCAGGGCGAATACCTCATTGCCGAAGCCGACGAATCCGACGGCTCCTTCCTCTGCCTCTTCCCCATCATCAACGTGGTCACCAACGTGGACTACGACCATGTGGACCACTACGGCACGCAGGAAGCCATCGACGACGCCTTCGTCTCCTTCATGAACAAGGTGCCCTTCTACGGCATGAACATCATCTGCGCCGACGACCCCGGCGTGAAGCGCCTCATCCACCGCATCAAGCGCCCCTTCATCACCTACGGCTTCGGGCATGACTGCCAGCTCCGCGGCGAGATCCTTGAATGTGCCGATTCCAGCCTCTTCCATGTGTGGCGCCGCAGGCGCGACGGCTCTGAAGAGCTGCTCATGAAGGAAGTGCGCCTCGCCCACCCGGGCCGCCACAATATCCTGAACGCCCTTGCCGCCATCGGCGTGGCTCTGCAGGCCGGCATCCCCCTCGAAAAATGCGCCGAGGGCCTTGCCTCCTTCTCCGGCGTGGGCCGCCGCTTCGAGTTCAAGGGCGAGAAGAACGGCATCACCGTCATCGACGACTACGGCCACCATCCCACCGAGATCATGG
>JAZQMJ010000296.1:0-1561 GCA_045543435.1 Mailhella sp. | reverse complement strand
TTTCTGGCATAGCCGGAGGGGAAGGGGCGGGCGCGTCCCCTCCGGCTGAAAAACGTGTACCATGCACACCATCATGAGCAAGCAACTACACCAGAGGATTGCACTGCCGCTGTTGAGGCATGTGCTTGAAACGTTCAACGCCGGAGCGATGACATCCGAGCAGGCGTGCAGCGAACTCGGTCTTTCGCGGAGCCGCCTGTTCGCCATCCGGAAGGAGTGGCTCTCCGCCATCCGACGCGGAGAGGAGTGGAAGCCTTCGGGCTCTGGCGGAGCACACAAGGCCCCTTGGACGGAGGAGCTGAAGTCGTTCCTCCGCCAGGCCCTTTCCACGAGGCCGCCCGCCTCCTTCGCCTTTGCCGCGTCCGAGGCCGTCAGGCTTGGACTCGCCGCGAGGCTGGACCGTGCGCAGGTCAGGCTGTGGGCCATCTCGCAAGGGCTCTCGCGCCCGAAGCCGAAGGACAGGGCGTCGTGCCACACGAGGCGCTGGCAGAGGCTCAACGTCGGCGAACTGTGGCAGCTCGACGCGACGCCGTACAGGTGGTTCGGGGAAGGATCCGAATGCCTTCCGATGCTGAACATGCTTGACGACGCGAGCCGCAGACAGGTCGGAGGCAAGGTCTACGCACACGAGAACCTGGCGGCATACATCGACTTCCTCAAGGAGTCGTTCGAGCGCTTCGGGCTGCCGCTGCAGATATACGTCGACCAGGCTTCGTTCTTCAAGAGCCAGGACGGCAGGCACCTGACGCGCCTCGCGTCGCGGCTTAAGTTCTACGGGGTCACACTGGTCTTCGCAAACTCCCCCGAGTCAAAGGGGAAGATCGAGCGGCGGCACCAGATATGGCAAGACAGGCTTCCCGCGCATTTCGCAAGAATCGGCGTCCCTGCCGACCTCGGCAAGGCCAACTCCGAGATATGGCCTCTCATCGTATGGAACTCGGAGCACGACCTCAACCGCGAAACCGGGATGACGGGCATGGAGGCGTGGGACAAGGCGGTCAGGGACGGTCGGAACAAGCTCAGGCCCAAACCGGCGGAGCCATGGTGGGAATACGTCTGGTCAGTCATCGAACCGACAATCGTCGGAAAAGGCCGAAGAGTCAGGATCGGCCTCGACGAGGCTACGGTCAACGCCCCCGTCGGGTCCCGAGCCTATCTGTGTTCGCACACCGACGGCTCGCACTCAATCATCAAGGACTACCCGAAACACGGCACATACCCCGTCGTTCTGTTCACGGACAGAAAGCGCCCAAAGGACAACACCGATGAGGCCACGATAGTCCGGTTTTGATAACTACACGGCTGAATCCGAGCAAAACAGGACTCCCGACAAGCTTGCCACGCAACAAAAACTCAATAAAATCAAGGGGTTCGCAATCGTCGGGACAGTCCTGTTTTGAAAACTACGCCAGTCCTGTTTTGAAAACTACACGACAGGGGACGGCGCAACTTCGTCCTTTTTGGTATAATATATTGCCATATATTAAGGAAGGAAGATACGGATGGTCGACTACAATGCACTGAGAAAGAAGTTCCCGACGAAGGACCCGAAAAAGCGGAA
>JAZQMJ010000295.1:0-2679 GCA_045543435.1 Mailhella sp. | reverse complement strand
AAGAGCGTGACTCTGGCTCGCGTGAACGACATCTCCCGGCCGGACAATCTCGCCATGCTCCGCTATCTGCGCATCCCGCTGGTGAAGTGGCGCCCTTCCATGCGGAAGAAGATGCAGAAGTTCGCCATCGTGGACTCTCAGCCGCACCATCACCCGGACTTCGCGGGGATAGACTTCTCCATCATCATCGACCATCACCCCCTGCCGGAAACGCTCACGTCGGCCGCCTTCCAGGATATACGGCCCTCCTGCGGCGCTACCAGCACCATGATGACAGAGTACCTTTATTCGGCGGACATCCGCCCGGGCCGCCTTCTGGCCACGGCGCTCCAGTACGGCATACGCACCGATACCGGGACGTTCGGCCGCAACTGCACCGAAGTCGACCTGCGCGCCTATCACTGGCTCAGCCGCTTCGGCGACACTTCGCTCATGATACGCATACTCCGGAGCGAATACCTGCCGGAATGGCTTCCCTATTTCACCCGCGCCTTCGAGACCATGCGCCCCTGCGGACGGGGGAGCTTCGCGTGGATAGGCAAGGTGAAGAGCGGCGACATCCTCGTGGTGATAGCGGATTTCTTCCTCAAGGTGCATGGCCTGCGCTGGGTGGCCGTATGCGGCGTGAGCGGAGGCCGCGTGATTTCGGTGTTCCGCGGGGGCTTCGGCAATATGGATCTCGGCTCCGTAGCCTCGGAGCTTTTCAAGGGGCTCGGAGGAGGCGGCGGGCATAAAAATATGGCCAGAGCCGAAATGGCCCTGGCCGATGTGCCGGAAGAATGCCGCAACGGGCTGGAAGAGTTCGTTTTCCAGCGCATGCTTGCCGCCGCGAAGACGCGGCAGGGCGGAAGCAAGGCTGAGAAGCCGGAAGAGTAGGGCTTACCAGCCTACGCGGGTGCAGGAAAAGATCATTTTCCAGATATTGCCCAGATGGGAGCCCCGCATGGGGCAGTCGGACTCGTCGTTTATCTTCTTCAGGCGGTCGAGAGTCTGTTCCTCTCTGTCGTGGCTGAAGACTTCTACGGGCATGCCGAAGCGGTGCTGGTCCGTCATGATGCGGCGGCTCAGGTTGAAGCGCCTGCGCATGAGTTCCAGTATCTCTTCGTCCAGGGTGTCTATTTCTGAGCGGAGCTTTTCTATCGCCGCTTCGGAGCGTGGATCGGCCATGTCTTTTCCTGCCTTTTATGAACTGAGGGCCTAGCCCTTGGCAGAGTTTCGGCCAATGGGGCGGCGCTGTCAAGCCTGCCTGGGGCAGGGCGGGGCAAGCCCATTGCTCAGATCTGAAAAAAACGCTATCAATGAATCTCTTTCAGAGCAGGCGCTGAAAGCCTGCGATAATTTGGAGTATGTCATGAAAAAAATTCTGGTTTCCGTCATCTCTCTCATATCCATGCTCACTCTGCTTTCCGGCTGTCAGGAAGAAAAGCGGGCCGAGAAGCCTGCTCCGCAGTTCGGCGTGGTACAGATATCCAAGCTCTATCAGGACAGCCGCATCGGCAAGGCCGGCTTCGACCGCCTCAGCGAACTTGAAAGCAAGGCCCAGGGCGTGCTCAAGGATGAGATCGCCGCTATCGAGAAGGCCCGCTCTGAAAAGAATGATGAAGAGGCCGCCCGCCTCGAAGGCAGACTGCAGGAGAAGGTTGCTTTCATGCAGGAAGTCATCCGCCGCGATCAGGAACACGTGGGCAACGTCATCCAGACTGTGATGAAGAACGCCTTCGACAAGTACAGCCAGGAACATGGCCTCTTCGGTATTTTCAGCGCCGAAAATATGCTTTCCACCAGCCCTGAAGCCGACATCACCTCCCAGATGATGGCGCAGATCGACAAGGTCGAACCCGCATTCGGCGACCTTCCTTCCTTTGAGCTTCCCAAGCTCCCCGAGCCTGCCAACGCTCTGCCCCTTGAAAGCGAGCAGGCTGCTCCGGCTGAAGCGGCTCCTGTGACGAAGGACTGACGCCCTCCTTTGAAGGCCTGTGAGCCTGCCGCTGGAAAGGCGGCGGGCTCTTTTGTGCCGAAACTCGTATGATTTTCTTGCCGCACCGGCGTTAGGAAGATATAACGGCGGTACGTTCCCTCTTACAGGAGTTCATTTATGTGCGGGATCATCGGCTACAGCGGTCATCGTCCGGCAGTTCCTCTGCTCATCGAAGGCCTGCATCGCCTTGAATATCGCGGCTATGATTCTTCCGGCGTGGCCTTTGAGCAGGCCGGAAAGCTGGAGGTCGTGAAGGCCGCCGGCAAGCTCACGGCTCTGGAGGCCAAACTGGAAGGCAGCCCCTGCCTTCTGGCCACGGCCGGCATCGGCCATACCCGTTGGGCTACGCATGGCCTGCCCGTGGAGCGCAATGCGCATCCGCATCTTTCGCAGGATGGCGATATGGCCATCATTCACAACGGCATCATCGAGAACTTTCAGGAGATAAAGGACGAGCTCATCGCAAAGGGCCACGTCTTCCTGTCTGAGACCGATACGGAAGTCCTGGCCCATCTCATCGGCGAAGAGCGCAAATCTGCGCCCAGCCTGCGCGAGGCCTTTGCTTCCGCGCTTCGCCGTGCGCATGGCGCGTACGCCGTGGTGCTACTTGCTCCCGAAGAGCCCGGCATCATCTACGCCGCCCGCATGGCCGCCCCCCTGCTCATGGGCGGGGGCGTGGGCGAATGCTTCGTGGCTTCCGA
>JAZQMJ010000294.1:0-12431 GCA_045543435.1 Mailhella sp. | reverse complement strand
CGCTTGGCCTCCGACTTGAGCTGGAAAAGACCACATGGCGGTGGTAGAAGCCGCCCTGACTGCCCTCAGACTGTTCGTAGTACTGCTGCTGTTCTCTCGGCTGGGGTGCATCCACGAGTTCCGCATCGATGACTTCGCGGGCATGGATGACAGGCTGGCCGCACTTGGGGCAGGAACGGCTGTCGTCGGGGATAATGGCGTTGCAGTTGGGGCAGTTCATCGTCATTCCTTGCTTGAGGTGAAAGAGGTTCGCCCTTTTAATCTAACCATCCCTCAGGATTTGGCAAGAAAAAAGACAGGCCGCACGGGGCGGTCTGCCTTGTAATGTTTCTGGGGGCTGGTCAGAGTATGCCGCTGAGGTCTGTTTCTCCGCTGGCCGTGATGCGGGAAGGCCCGCCTACCCAGACGTCGAAGCCGCGTTCCTTCTTTTCTATGCGAACGGAAAGGGCCATGCCGCTGGGCTGGGTGATGGAAAACGCCACAGCGCCTGTCCGTGCGTGTTCGGCAAGGGCGCAGGCAAGAGTACCGGAACCGCAGGCGCTTTCGAAGCAGAGAGTGGCGGTATCGCGCACCCAGACGACGGGGGAGAGGTCGAGGGCCGCTTCGCCTTCCGTGGATGCAGATTCAGGGACGTCAAGCCAGAGATGGCCTACGGCGTCTTCTCCTTCCAGAGTAAGAGCCCGGCGCTGTTCCCTGCAGAATGCAGAGAGTTCGGATGAAGAGGGCACAGCGCCGCCCTGCACGATATGCGCTATGCCGGGCACGCGCATGAGGCGCAGACCGCCCGGCAGATGTTCAGGCTGGGGGAGTTCTTCGAAATGCAGGCAGGCTTCGGCGAAGGGCAGAGCGTTCCCGGAATGGGTGACGCGCACGGCGACCTTCTCATCCACGCCGGAGACTTCCACGAGCCCGGAGCTGACATCCCCTGCGCGTTCAAGGAGACCCAGCGAATCCAGCACAGAGGCGAAGGCTCGGGTGGCATTGAGGCAGAACTCGCCGCCCATCATGTCGAGCCGCGGCGTGCCCTCGAGCCGCACATAGCCGACCTGTTCGCCGCCGATATGCTGGGCGCTCATGACGGCGTTGGCCACTTCGGCACGCCGCGCCGGAGGAACATCCTCCGCTTTGAGGAGTATGGTGGGGTTGCCGCTGGGCGTGACCTTCCAGAACTGATGACTCATGCCTCACCTCATGAAAAAGGCCGCGGACGAAGTTCGCCAGCGGCCTGTAATGCGGATGTCCGCAGATGGATCAGTGGCAGCTTCCGCCGCAGGTGCCGGTGCCGCAGTGGGAACAGCCGCAGCCGCCAGCGCTGGGGAAGGGGATCTCAGGAGTGACGATGAAGCCCATGGGGCTGGCGTCGAGAGTGGCGCCGCCGATGGTGTTCCACAGTTCCTTCACACAGCAGAAGGTGTAGCCGTCCTGCTCGACAACGAAATCGTCTTCCTTGGGGTCGTCGAGAGCGAGGCCGATGCGGGGGCCGCTGCAGCCGCCGGGGGCGAGGTACATGCGGATGGCTTCTTTCTTCTTGTCGGCGAAGAAGGCGTCGAGTTCAGTGCGGGCGCTTTCAGTGAGTACGAACATGGTTGTCTCCGTAGGGCAGTAAAAAAGGGGAGGCCAGGCCTCCCCGTATGTTCAGCTAGAGAACGGGATCAGTGACTGCCGCAGGAGCTGCCGCAGGAACCGCAGCTGCTGCCGCCGAGAGGCAGTTCAGGCTCGACGAGGAAGCCCATATAGCTCACGTCGATCTTAACGCCGCCGACGCGCTCCAGAAGAGAGCTTTCGAGGCAGAAAGTGAAACCGTTGACGTCAAAGGCCTTGTCGTTTTCAGTAGGCTCATCCAGAGCCAGTGCGAGACGCGGGCCGCTTCAGCCTCCGGGGGCCAGATAGATGCGGATGCCGGACTTGGGCTTATCGGAGAAGAAAGCCTCGAGCTCGGCACGAGCAGAGTCGGAAAGATGGATCATAATATTCTCCATTGTTTTTTGTTGTCCTAAAAATAGGAACGCTTCCCGCCTTTGTCAAGGTAAAGAGAGAAATAAAATAGTGGACTGCTCGGAAATGCCGTTTCCCGGTGCTGGAGCAGCGGGTCAGGTCAGCAGGCCTTTGCCGCATTCAGCCTTTCGAAGCCGAGTTCGAGGTCGCGGCGCAGGTCTTCTACATCCTCAAGGCCGATGGCGAAGCGCACGATGGTGCTGTTGCCTTCGTGCCAGACAGCCCCGGTGCGGTTCACAGCAGTGCGTTCCGGGTGGCAGAGCTCCACGAGGCTGTCGAAACCGCCCCAGCTTGCGCCTATGCCGAAGAACTCATAGCCGTCCAGCATGGCGGCAACGGCCTTGCGGGGCGTTTTTTCGAGGACGATGGAGAAGAGCGCGCCTGCACCGGTGAAGTCGCGCTTCCAGAGCTCATGGCCCGGGTCGCTTTCCAGCGGCGGGTAGAGCACGTCCTTCACTTCGGGGCGTTCCTTCAGCCAGCGGGCCAGCTCAAGCGCGGACTTCTGCTGGGCTTCCATGCGGACTTTCATGGTGCGCAGGCCGCGCAGGGCCAGCCAGCAGTCGTCGGCCGAAGCTATCTCGCCCATCTGCACGCAGAAGCCGCGCATCTGCTTGTAGAGCTCATGGGTGCGGGCGGTGATGACGCCGAGGACGAGGTCGGAGTGGCCGGAGATGAACTTGGTGGCGGCTTCCACGCAGATATCCACGCCGTGGGTCAGCGGCTTGAAGTACAGGGGGCCGGCCCAGGTGTTGTCCATGATGACGACCACGCCGCGGGCATGGGCGGCCTTCACGATGGCAGGGATATCCTGCATCTCGAAGGTGAGCGAACCGGGGGCTTCGGTATAGACCACGCGGGTATTGGCCTTGATGAGTACGCTTATGCCTTCACCGATGCGCGGGTCGTAGAACGTGCTTTCCACGCCGAAGCGGGGGAGTATGGTCTCGCAGAACATGCGCATGGGGCCGTACACGGAATCCGGCATGAGAACATGGTCGCCCGCGCCCACGAAGCAGAGTACGGACTGCGTGCAGGCGGCAAGGCCGGAACTCGTGACCATGGAGCCTGCGCCCTGTTCGAGCTGGTTCACGGCGTCGCAGAGGGCAAAGGAGTTCTGCGTGCCCAGTGCGCCGTAGCAGACGTTCTTGAACATATTGTCGCCGCGCTCGTTGGCCTCATAGCCTTCAAGCGTGCTGGCTATGATGGTGGAGGCGCGGTGGACGGGCATATTCACCGGGCGATGCGGCTGGGCGTGGCTCTGCCCGGCATGGACGAGTATGGAGCTTTCCTTCATGTCCGCGTCCTAGTTGGAAGCCTTGGGAGGCATGATGAGAGGCATAGCGGGAGCTTTGGCCGCGCCAGGCTGGGGCTGGGCAGGAGGCGTGATGAGAGGCATCCCGGCGGGCTTGGCGGGGTGATCGGTACAGCCGTCTTCGCAAGGGATGGCGTTCATGCCGGGCATGGCGGGCATGCCTCCCTTGCCGCCCATGGCTTTCATCATGGAGCCCATGTCCGGAGATTTGACAGCGCCGCCGTGGCCAGTGGAAAAGGCCTTCCATTCATTGATGCAGATGCCGCCGTCGGAATCCTTGTCGATCATCTTGAAGGCGTTTTCGTTGAGATTGGGGCGTGCGGTCTGGAATTCTTCCCAGGAGACCTTGCCGTCCTTGGAGCTGTCCATGGCGGCGAAGCGTTCGGCGGGGTCAGTGGTACGCACGGTCTTATTGCCGGGCATGGCGAAGGCAGGAGCCGCGGCAAGGGCGGATATGGTAAGGAAGAGGGCGGCGGCCCTCCAGCTGGCGTAGTTCATGTTTCACCTCTTGTGGTTGAAGAGGCATAACAATGCCATGAGCCGCCGCTCTGTGCAAGCGGCTTCGGTCACAGAAGTCTTGCCCTTTCTATCGATATGTTACAATATCGCCGGAAACGTTTCAGAAAGGATGTGCGATGATACGACCCTTCACGGAAGGCGATGCAGATGCTGTGGTGGAATTGTGGCTGGATTCGGCCAGGACTTCGCATGGTTTCCTGCCTCCCCGGTTCTGGGAAAAGCTGGAAGAGAATATCCGCACCATGTATCTGCCCATGAGCGACGAGGTCGTCCTGCACTTCGATGACGTTTCCGGCAGCCTCGATGCGTTCATCGCCTTCGCCGGGGATTTCCTCGGAGCGCTGTTCGTCGCTCCCACGGCGCAGGGCAGGGGACTTGGGGCGCGCATGTTCCGCATCGCTCGGCGCATGCATCCCGGCCTCACGCTCACTGTCTATAAGGATAACGCCCGCGCCGTTGCCTTTTACGAGAAGCAGGGGCTTTCGGTGATTGGGGAACGCGTTGAAGCTGAAACGGACTGCGTGGAATACATTATGGGATTCCAGCAGGATAGTTGATTGAAGTTAAAGTAAAGGTTTAGGTTTTTACCATGGAATACAGCTTGGAAAAAGGCGAACGCGGCTTCTGCCGCCTTGCCTGTTCGTTCACCGAAGCGGAAGTGCAGAGCGCCTGGAAGAAGGCCGCCATACACTTCGGCTCTTCCGTTGCCATGCCCGGCTTCCGCAAGGGCAAGGTCCCTGCCGCCGTTCTGGAAAAGCAGTTCGGCCAGCAGATGGTCGATTACGCTACGGACAAGCTCGTCAAGCAGGCCCTTGAGCACGCGTTTGCCCGCGAAGGCATCGAGCCTGCTTCCGGCCTCGATTACGAAGGCGGCACGGCTGAACGCGGCAAGGCCTTCGCTTTCACTGTGGACTTCTGCGTCCTTCCCGAATACGAATGCCCCGACCTGACCGCCCTGCCTGTCGAGATAGCTGAGCCCGTGGCCGATCCCGTGCAGGAAGAGCTTTTCCTGCGTGAGATGCTGTCCCGCGGAGCGAACAAGGTGCAGGTGACCGAAGGAACTCCCCAGGATGGCGACGTCATCAGCGCCGATGTCATCGGCCGTGTGGACGGGCGCCCCGTTCCCGGCCTCGCAGGCCCCTGCCGCATGCGCCTCATGCCTCCCGTGGAAGGCGAGAGAGTGCCGGACCTCGACCCCATCGTGCGCGGCCTCCACATAGGCGAGACTGGCGTGGGCACTACGCCCTGCCCGGACAATTATCCCGATCCTTCCCTGCGCGGGCGTACCATCGAGCTTTCCGCCACGCTCCGCTCCATCGAGCGTGATGAACTGCCGGAACTTTGCGATGTCACGGCCCGCAAGCTGGGCTTCCGCAATGTTGAAGCCATGAAGTTCCGCGCCCGTGAGCAGGCCATGGATATGGACCGCCTCCACAAGCGTTCGCAGGCCCTGCAGGGCATACAGAACGTGCTTGGGGAATGGAAGGGCTTCGACGCTCCCGAGCTCATGGTGAAGCAGTGCCAGCGCGACCTTCTGCGCCGCTCTACCCAGTATCTGCAGGGGCAGCAGGAAAGCGGCCCCGATTTCGTGGCGTCCATGGCGCAGATGCGGGCCGAAGCAGCAGTGGCCGCCGTCCGCCGTGCCCGGGCTCGCGCTCTTCTGCTGGCATGGGCGCGCCAGACCGGTGTGGAACTGCCCAGAAAGGAACTCGACGCCGTGCTCCGCGGCCGTGCCGCCCGCCAGAACAAGCATCCCGAAGAATATCTCCTCAGCGTGGCCCGCACCGGCGAAGCCTTTGAGATTCAGGCCGCCATGCATGAGGAAAAAGCCCTCTACGCGCTTTTCGATGCCATAAAGGCAAAGCGTTCCGCCGAATAGGAGAATATATGGAATACCGCCTCGATAAAGTTTCCGCCACCTCTGTTTCCGTGTCTGTGGACTGCACGGCGGAAGAAGTATCCAAAGCCTTCGAGAAAGCCGCCAAGGCCATCGGCAAGGGCATGAACCTGCCCGGCTTCCGCGTGGGCAAGGTGCCCACCCATGTCATCAAGAGCCGCTTCGCTTCCCGCGTTGCCGCCGATGCCACGGAACTGCTGGCCGATGCCAATCTGCTCCTCATCCTGAAGAAGGAGAACGTGCGCCCGCTCTCTCCCTCCCAGTATCGCGGCACGCCTGCCGAAGAGGGCAAGCCTTTCTCCTTCACTGCCGGTTTCGACACGCTCCCCGAGATAGAACTGCCCGACCTCTCCACGCTTTCCGTGGTCGTGGGCGACCCCAAGCCTTCTGAAGATGTGCTGAACTCCATGCTGGACCAGGCCCTGCGCCGCCATGCCCAGTATATCGACGTGACGGACCGCAAGCCTCAGGACAACGACCTGCTCACCGCCAATGTGCGCGGCAGCATCGACGGCAAGGCACTGCCCGGCATGACGGCCGATGGTTTCCGCCTCCAGCTCCTGCCTGTGAAGCCCGGCGCCAAGACTCCTGAAATGGATCCCATCGTCCGCGCCCTGAGCGTGGGCGAGGAGGGCAAAGGCACCATGATATGCCCGGACAACTATCCCGACCCGACCCTGCGCGGCCGCGAAGTCCTGCTCGAAGTCAAGCTCCTGCGCATACAGCAGGAAGTGCTTCCTCCGCTCAACGACGAGACCGCCCAGCTCCTCGGATTCAAGACTGCCGACGATCTCCAGAAGGAAGTGTGGCAGCAGGCCTTCACCGCCAGCCTGCGCCAGATGCAGAGAGACGGCAAGCATGCCCTCATGGAAGAACAGCTCGCCAAGCTGGACTTCCCCCTGCCCGACAGCCTTGTCCAGCGTTTCTACCGCGAACATCAGCGCGACGCCATGCGTTACCTGAAGTCCCAGCATGCCGACGATGCCACCATCAAGGCGACTCTCGAGAACATGGAAGCCGAGTCCATAGAGTTCGCCCGCAAGAAGGCCAAGGGCCACACCTTCCTTCTTGCTCTGGCAGAACGCGAAGGCATCATCGTCACCACCAAGGAAGCGGAAGAGGCCGTGCGCGCCATGACCAAGGGCACGGGGCAGGACTATGAGGATATCCGCAAGACCGTGTGGGAAAGCGGCATGATCATATCCATGCAGGAACGCATGATAGCCGACCGCGCTCTCGACCATTTCTACGCGTCTGCCCGCAAGGTGATGGCCGAAGCTCCTGCGCTCCGCCCCTTCTCCGAGGTGAAGAAGGGCTGAACCGCATAAAAAGATAAAGGAAAAGCGGCGGGATGCTCTCCTGCCGCTTTCTCTTTTAATCGATGTAGGCTGTGACGTCTCTGCCCTTGGAACTGACCCAGTGCTTTTTCTTCTGCATCTGGGCCTTGGCTTTTGTTTTCGAGGGCTTGGCGTTTTTCTTCACGCTGTTCTTTTTCAACGCGGATTTGCTGTTATCGCTCTTCACGCCGCCCTTTACCTTGCCTGCTTTGGCGGAGCGTTTTTTTGTATCGGCCTTTGCCGCGGCTTTCGTGGCGGGCTTTTCGATAAGTTCGATGGTCTTGGACAGAGCAAGGATGGTGCGGGCGTATTTCAGCATCCTGTTGTAAGTCATGAGTACTTTGGTCTGGCCTTCGAGGGTGAGCCCGCGCTTCCAGCCGTTCAGGCTCAGGTAGCGGCTGAGGCTGAGGATGGCGTCCGGCGCGGAGAAGAGGTCGATGACGCCGTCGCCGTTGCCGTCGTCCGCAAAGCGCGCGATGTTGCTGGGCATGAACTGGCACATGCCCAAGGCTCCGTAAACTGAACCGGGCACAGTCGTGGGATCTATGCCGTTGGCCCAGCAGTATTCGAGCAGGGCTTTCAGTTCCCGGTATGCCCATTCCGATTTCTCTTCGGCCTTTTCATCGACCCAGCCGAGGCGATCCCATATGCCGGGCATCTCGTCGAGATAATGGGCGATGCTTTCCGAAGAACGCTTCACGGACATGCTGGCCAGCGAATAGAAGGCATTCTCCTTTCCGAGGAACGTGCCGAGGCGCGTTTCAACGAAGAGCAGGGCGGCTCCTATCTCGCGGGGGACACCATACTTCTTTTCCGCCAGAGCGAAGGCCGAAGAGTTAGAGCGTATAAACTCTCGGCATCGCTGGGCGTTGGCCCGGGTGACAGTGTCTTTGAACCAGGGGCCGGGGACGCCCAGAGGATTGGCGGCAGGCTTCTTCTGCGAGTCTTTGTCGCTTTTGGGAGGAACTTTGGCTGCGGGCTTCGGCAGGAACTGGATGGTATAAAGTTCCTTTATTTTCCTGCCCATAGGGCTGAGGGAAGGCGGCGTTTCCAGCGAGGAGAACAGCGCTTTGGTGCGGCCGGCATCGAGGCCGTCCTTCTGGAGCCTGGAGGAAAGCGCATGCCACGACTGAAGGGAGCCGGCCTGCTCGAGCGTGGAGCCGTCGGCACGGGGCGCATCGACAGAGCAGGCGGAAAGCGAAAGGCAGAGCGAGCTGAACAGGAGGCAGAAGATTTTCTTCATGGGGGCCTTCAGGAATGGGGATTGGGGAATTGGTATTAAAGGGAGGAAGGAGCGAGCTGTCAAGGTACTGCTGCTCCGGCATGGCTTATTATTCCATTCTTCCTTGTCCTGACATGAGATTTGGGGTATGCATAAAGAAGCCCTAACGAAAATCAGCCTCAGGATGCCCATGAATCTGTACCGACTCGCCGCCGGACTCTGCCTTTCCCTTCTTTTTTTCTCTCCTCTGGCCGCTCAGGAAAAAATCTCGCCGCTGGAAAAGCCCGAAGCCGCCGTTGCCAAGGCCGATGCCTCTGCCAAAGCGAAAGCCGAACAAGGGGGCGAGCAGAAAGCCAAGGACGCTCTGGACGCTTTGCCCGACTGGGAGAAGCGTTACGTCAGGGAAACGCGCGTCACCATCGAGAACAACATCAGCAGTCTTATGGAAGGCATACACAGCCGCAAGGATCTTGTCGCTTCCATAGGAACTTTCTGCCGGACCTGGGAGAAATGGTCGGAATCCAAGCTGTTCGTCCTCGACGACGACAGGGACATCGACGTTTACGGCAACCTTTATTCTCTGCAGGTCATGTGTCGCACACTTCGCCTTGCAGCTTCTGACTGGAACGCCGCAGAACCGGGCAAGGAGTCCGCGGCCGCCCTGGAGAAGGCCGAATGGCTGGAGCAGAGAAGCCGCCGCCTTGCTGAGCCCGTGGCGGAGATCATCCGCCATCAGAGCTACAGTTCCTACCTGCCGCGCCGCATAGAGATCATGCAGGAGATGCTTCCCTATGTGGATATCTGCTATCAGCAGAAGGGCTTCGGCGAACGCATGAAGAAAGCCCCGTAGGGCCTGAAACGAATTTTTGAGATTTTGACCATAAAAAAGACCGCCTTGCACAGAGCAGGGCGGTCTTTTCGTATCTCAGGAGCAGGGCTTAGGCGATCTGCTTGATCCAGCCTTCAGGGGCTTCGATGCGGCCCATCTGGATGCCGGTAAGGGTGTCGTACAGCTTGGTGAGTACGGGGCCCATGTTTTCCATGCCGGAAGGCAGGCAGATATCCTTGCCGTGGTCCACGATCTTGCCGATGGGCGAGATGACGGCGGCAGTGCCGCAGAGGCCGGCTTCAGCGAAATCGGCGACTTCGGCGAGCGGGACTTCGCGTTCTTCCACTTCCATGCCGAGGTAGTGCTGGGCAACGTAGAGCAGGGAGCGGCGGGTGATGGAAGGCAGGATGCTGTCGCTCTTGGGCGTGACGAGCTTGCCGTCCTTGGTGATGAAGATGAAGTTGGCGCCGCCGGTCTCTTCCACCTTGGTGCGGGTGGCAGAGTCGAGGTACATGTTTTCCGCGTAGCCCTGGCGATGGGCGTCCATGATGGGATGGAGGCTCATGGCGTAGTTGAGGCCGGCCTTGATGTGGCCGGTGCCATGGGGAGCGGCGCGGTCGAAGTCAGTCACGCGGATGGTGATGGGCTTGGCGCCGCCCTTGAAGTAGGGGCCCACGGGAGTGACGAGGATGCGGAACTGGTATTCTTCAGCGGGCTTCACGCCGATGACGGCAGAGCTGCCGAACATGTAGGGGCGGATATACAGGGTGGCGCCGGCTCCGTAGGGGGGCACCCAGGCGAGGTTGGCCTTCACAGTCTCGACAACGGCATCGACGAAGCGGTCGGCGGGGAAGACGGGCATTTCGAGGCGGCGGCAGGAATCTTCCATGCGCTGGGCGTTGAGGTCGGGGCGGAAGGTGACCACTCGGCCGTCTTCGGTGGTATAGGCCTTGAGGCCTTCGAAGCAGGACTGGCAGTACTGGAGCACGCCGGCGCATTCGGTGATGACCACCTTGTCGTCGTCGGTGAGCACGCCTTCATCCCAGGCGCCGTTCTTGAAGTGGGACACGAAACGGTAGTCCGCCTTCATGTAGCCGAAGCCAAGATTGGCCCAGTCGAGATTTTTCTTTTCCATGAGACTATCTCCTGCGCATAAGCGAAAATTCGTATTCGCGTATCTGTCGGCCCGGTGTCCAGGTATGGCCCTGTTCCGCTGGAAGGCATGATACGGCGCAAAAACTCTGGCACTCTCCGGCTTGCTCGTCAAGTACCGAATGGCGATTGAATGACATTTTTGCCAAGATTTCCAGCCTTGTGCCCTTCTTAGAATGGGCGTAGTCTCAGAAGCTATTCTAAGGAGGCTGAATGTTCACGCTTATCCTCTACAGCACGGCTTTGATCTTTCTTTTCCTTTCCTGGCGAAAGAGCAGGGAAAAGACCCGTGCCGCCCTCAGAAAAGCATGGAAGTCCTGCGTTGGCGTGCTTCCGCTCTTTTTTGCCATACTGCTGTGCATGGGTTTTCTGCTGGCCTTCGTGGATGAGTCCGTCATCCGGCAGGTGGTGGGAAAGGAGTCCGGCATGCTCGGCATAGCCCTGAGCGGGCTCATCGGCTCCGTCACGCTCATCCCTGCCTTTGCCGCCTATCCCGCGGCGGCGGAACTGCTCCGTGTTACGGGCGGCTATGCGCAGATAACCATGCTCATCACCTCTCTCATGATGGTCGGCATCGTCACCCTGCCTATGGAAAGCCGCTTCTTCGGCTTGAAGGCCGCGCTCTGGCGCAACGGACTCGGCCTTGTGTATTCCTTCGCCCTCGCTGTATTTATGGGAGCTGTTTTCGGAGGCGCATGATGCAGGCAGTCAGCAGCAGCAAAACTCAGAAGCCGGGATTCATGAAACAGTACGGCTTCCTTCTGTTCTCCATCGCCCTCGCCGTCATATGCTGGTTCGTGGACAGCGAAAGGGCAGGGCACGGCCTTGCTCTCACCGCAGACGGCATCGCCGAGATGCTGGGCTTCCTCCCGCCCATCTTCGTCCTGCTCGGCCTGTTCGATGTATGGGTGGACCGGGAGACTGTTATCCGCCTCATGGGCAGGGAATCCGGCCTGAAGGGGGCTTTCCTTGTCTTCATGCTGGGAACGCTGGCGGCCGGGCCTCTCTACATGGCTTTTCCGGTGGCGGGCGTCCTTCTCAAAAAGCGTGCCGGCCTGTTCCAGGTGTTCATATTCATAGGAACATGGGCTATTGCAAAAGTGCCCATGCTGCTTTTCGAAACGTCCTGCTTCGGATTTTCCTACATGGCTTTGCGCTTCGTGTGCAATATGGCGGCCATAGTCGGCATCGCCTGGCTCATGACGTCCATGCTCGGCCCTGCCTATGCCGAAAAGCTTTACCGCGAAGCCGACGAAAGGACGTAGAGCCCGGAAATCTTCTTGAAGTCTCAGAGCGTTCAGCGTATAATGAAAAGAGTTAGGCGGCATTTGTTCAGTAAGTATGCCGCGTAGTTTCACCTGTAAAATCACGGAGTTTCCATGCTCAACAGAGTTATGCTCATCGGTCGTCTCGGTCGTGACCCTGAACTGCGCTACACCCAGAACGGCTCTCCCGTCGCTTCCCTGCGCATCGCCACCGATGAATCCTATACCGATAAGGACGGCCAGCGCGTGGACCGCACGGAATGGCACAGCGTCGTGGTGTTCCAGCGTTCTGCCGAGAACTGCAACCAGTACCTGCGCAAGGGCAGCCTCGTTTATGTCGAAGGCAAGCTCACCACCCGCAAGTGGCAGGATCAGAACGGTCAGGACCGCTACACCACCGAAGTGCGCGCCGACCGCGTGCAGTTCCTCGACCGCAAGGGCTCCAATCCCGGTGAAGGCGACGATATGAACGGCGGCTTCGGTGCCCCTACCGGCGGCTACACTCCTCCCCGTTTCCAGCAGAACAATCGTCAGGCCGCTCCCATGCAGCGCCAGCCCCAGCGCCGTCCTCCCCAGCAGGACAGCTATGAAGACCTTGGCCCTGCCTTCCCCTCCGAAGCCAGCACCATGGACGATATCCCCTTCTAATCTAACATGAAAATGACAGAAAGCGGCTGTTTCGACGGCCGCTTCTGTTTTGGTGGACCCTATGAAGCTGTTTTACTTCTTTGGCGATTCTGTGACGCTCGGCGTGAACGACGCTCCCGCCGGCGGCTGGGTGGCAAGACTGGCAGGAAAGGCCGCGGAAAGAGGACTCAACGTTCCGCCCGACACTTTCTATAATCTGGGAGTTCGCAAGAATTCCAGTCGGGATATCCTTGCCCGATGGGAGGCTGAATACAG